>JAFAZL010000178.1 GCA_019239815.1 Acidobacteriota bacterium | reverse complement strand
CTTTCGCAAGGTTCCGCTGGTCTTCGTGGACGTTGGCCCTCAAGCCGCAGGTATCACAAATATTCGCGTGAACTATCAGGAAGGCATCTGCGAAGCGGTGCGGCATCTTGCAAAACTCGGACATAAGCGCGTCGCATTCGTGGCTGGTCCGGCGCACCTAAAGTCAGCAATGGCCCGTCGTGCCGCATTTGAAGCCGCAATGGAAGAAAGCAAGTTGACGGTCGATCAAAATTTGATCGTCACCGGCGACCACAAAGTCGAAGGCGGCGTCGCGGCGCTCGCGCAGCTTGCCTCGCTCGCGAAACTGCCGACTGCAATTCTCTGCTCGAACGACATGACCGCCGTCGGCGTGATGCGCGAAGCTTACGAGCGGGGCATCTCTATCCCTCGGGAACTGTCCGTGATTGGCTTCGACGACATTCGCTTGGCAGAGTTTACGACGCCGCCGCTAACGACCGTGCGCATGTCGCAGAAACAACTGGCCGAATATGCATTTCAGGCGCTGCGAACCGAAGCCGAAAGTCGAGACGTCTCCCCGAACGGCAAAGAAGTCGAGTTGAAAACAGGGCTGATCCTTCGCGGATCAACGGCCAAGGCGTCCAGCTAGAGAGCGGCTTCTACCCTCGCTGGGATAGTTAAATAAAAGCTGATTGCCGTCGAGATCATCGACAACCAACAGCCGGTATCCCCACGAACCATCCTTGACCGTGACGCCTCTCGTCTCGAATTCCGCGCGTAGCGCATCCACTGCGGCAACCGCAGCCTCGTGCGTTGGCGGCTCGACGTTCAATGAGATGAATACGAGGCCCTTGCCGATCTTCTCCGGCCATGTGTCGGCGAGAATCAGCGCGCTGCCTTGTCGATCGACTTGAGCGACGTGCGCTTTACCGTTCTCGTCGTAGCGCCACGGACTCGTGAAGCCAAGCTTGTCGACATAAAACCGAAGCGATGCATCGACATCCTTCACAGTCAGGATCGAGCGCGCAAACCAATCAGTCATAATTTTTCCCGCCTCCTCGGCTCTCTGGGTGCCGCCCGCGACGGCGCTGCGCCAAAGTTGAGATTACTGCGTCTTGTGCGAGAATGGCGAGCCATGAAACGGATTCTGACACTCTCCCATTCTCATTTTTCAAGAATCATTGGCGCGTTACTCATCGCTGTTTGCATCTTGTCGCTCGCGCCGCACGCATTCGCGCAAAAGCGCATGATCATCGTCGATCAGGACGGCTCAGGCCCCGGTGGATCGAATCAGATGGCGATGATGGTCTTTTTGCTTTCGCCGAACGTCGATGTGCTGGGACTAACGATGGTCACGGGCAATGCATGGCGCGATGAAGAAGTGGCGCACACATTGCGCATGCTGGAACTTATCGGGCGCACTGATGTTCCCGTCGTGCCGGGTGCAGTGTTTCCGCTCGTTCGCAAAGAAGACGAGACGCGACTCTATTTGCAGCTCTACGGAAAAGTGGAGTGGCTTGGCGCATGGGGACTGCAGCCTCAGCAGGACAGCGTTCCAGGTGCGGTTCCGGCGACTCCGCCGATGCACGGGCCGTATGTGATTCCGCCAATGCCAGAAGGCGCGCCGCACACGAAGCCGCTCGATGAAGACGCAGCCCACTTCATGATCCGGCAAGTTCACGCGCATCCGCACCAAATCACGATCTACGAAGGCGGCCCGCTGACGAACGTTGCTATCGCCATGGCGATCGATCCGCATTTCGCGGAACTGACCCAAGGCATCGTGATGATGGGCGGCAGCTTGAATCCGCAAACCGACGATCCCGAGTTTTCGACCAACCCGCGCCACGAATTCAACTTCTGGTTCGATCCCGAAGCGGCGCACAACGTCTTCCACGGGAAGTGGCCGCGCATCGACGTCACGACGGTGGACATTTCACTAAAAGCGATGTTCACGCAGGGAATCATTGACGCGATCGCGAAATCGTCGAGCCCGGCCGCACAATACATCGCAAAATTCTCGCAGGAGCGTTACTACATGTGGGACGAGCTCGCGGCGTGCGCCTGGCTTGACCCCAGCATCATCACGAAAGAAAAAGTCGTGTACATGGATGTAAACATCGATCACGGGCCTGCGTACGGGGATACGCTGACGTGGACAGAAAAACTCAAGCCCGCTGAAAATGTGCAGCTCGCACACGCGCAACTCGACGTGGACTTGCCGAAATTCACGAAGATGTTTGAAGAATTGATGATGAGGCTGACGCCCGCCCCTGCGTCGCACTGAGACAGAATATCGCGATGTGTCGACTTACCGTTCCAAGTCGACTTCGATGCCTTGCGGCGGCTGCTCTCGAAAGCGCGCAGCGAGATCAAATCCAGGAATCGGCGGTGGCGTGACGCCCAAGTCATCGAGTTCCGGTTCTAGTGCAGCAGCGTGCTTCGCGATGTTCGCGACCGTTTTCGCCTCTGGACGCGCCTGCTTTTTTACATAGAGGACCTGGTCCGCGCGCGCCAGCATGGTCTCCGAAGTGTCGGCGTGTTGATGATGGGAAATGCCCACCGAGTAGCAAATATGTATTTTTTCGCCGTTAAATTCGATTTGCGGCGTGCCGGTGCGCTCGATGATGACGTTCACTTTTTCGCGCGGGCACTCCGGCAGAATCACCAGGAATTCGTCGCCGCCGAGCCGAACCGGGATGTCGCACGCGCGGATCGCGCGTTTCAGGCGGCGTGAAAATTCTCGCAATGCAGCGTCACCGGCAGCGTGGCCGAACTTGTCGTTGATTTCCTTGAAGTAGTCGAGGTCGAACAGAACCACAGCGAGCGGATCGCCGGTGCGCTCCGAACGCGCAATTTCTTCCTTGAGACGCAACTCGCCGAAGCGGCGATTGTGAAGGCTGGTCAGCGGATCGAGAATCGAGAGATCGTAAAGCTTGTCGGCCTTGACGCGGTGCTTGGCGACGATTTGAAGCTGACGCTGCAGAACCAGCTTCGTTTCGCTGTGGCGGATCATATTGTTTGCGCGGCTTACGCCGATCAGAGAAACCAGCGCGCCCACAACGACTGTCGCGACAGGACGCTGACCAAAGCCGCCTTGAAGAACGAACAAGAGGACGACCGCCGCAGCCAAACCCGTGATTTCAAGGATCGTGAAACGCGAGTCCTTTTTCAGGCCGCACTCGAGCTCGAGAATGCCCTTCTGTAGCGCGGCATGCTCACTCGGCTTCTTTGAATTTCGATCCGTTACGTCCGTCATGACGTTCCGCACCTGGACCCGGTCCTACTCGAACAGAATTT
>JAFAZL010000739.1 GCA_019239815.1 Acidobacteriota bacterium | reverse complement strand
AGACTGTTGGCCTCAGCAATGGCGGCCGGGGTGACGTGATATTTCTTGGCGATCGAGCCGAGCGTTTCGCCGCTTTCGACGCGGTGGCGACGCCAGCTCACCCACTTGTCGGCGGGGATGTCGGCGATCTCGGCCGAAAATTTTTCCGCCGCGCCCGTGGGCAGGTGCAGTTCGAAACTCGGGTCGTCGGGAGTCGCGAGACGCAGCAGCGGCGGGTTGAGCGAACGCAGCGTTTCGACGTCTACGTCGATCGTTTCGGCGACCAACCGAAGATCGATGGCGCGGCCCGGTTTTACGACATCGGTGGGAACCGGAGCTTCGGGATCGACCTGCACGCCGTAGTGCGCGGCGTCCTTCGCGATCAGCGTGAGCGCGAGAATGATGGGGACGTAGTTTTTCGTTTCTTTCGGGAGCACATTACGGCGATAGAGCTCCCAGAAATCGGCATAGCCCGTGCGTTCAATACCCTTCTGCACGTTGCCCGGGCCGCAGTTATAGGCGGCCATAGCCAGATACCAGTCACCGAAAAGACCGTAGAGATCGCGGAGATGCTGGGCGGCGGCGCGGGTCGCTTTTTCGGGATCCTGGCGTTCGTCGATCCACCAGGTGCGGCGGAGTCCGTATTGCTGGCCGCGATAGGCGACGAATTGCCACATGCCGCGCGCGCCGGCACGGGAAAGAGCAAGTGGCTGGAAAGCGCTTTCGGCCTGCGCGAGATAAATGAGGTCCTGGGGAACGCCCTCTTCCTTGAGAACGCGCGAAATCATGTCTTTGTAACGCCCTTGGCGGCGCAGGCCGGCTTCGACGATGGCGCGGCCACGAGGGGTCTGGAAGAAGTTGAGGAACGAAAGGACTTCGTCGTTCACAGCGATGGGCAGGTCGTGCGAAATGCTTTTAGCCGCGAGCTCGGCGCGGTCCTTCAGGCGTGGATCGACTGGGAAGGTCATTTCTGCCACTTCGTCGATAGGTGCAGGGACGGCGGGCGCTTCCTGAAAACCATCGCCGGCCTGGAAGGCCTGGAGTTCGTAGGTATAGGTCGTGTCCACGACGCGGTGGAAGAGCTCGCTCAGCTTGGGATCGCTGTTGAGGTCGCGGCCGCTTTCGAGGATGAGATCGAGGGCTTCGTCGAAGTCCTTGCGTGCAGCTTCGAGGTGGCCGGCTTTGTAGTTTTGCTGGCCGGAGGCGAATTTTTCTTCGACACGAGCGATCAAGCTTTCGTTATTGACGGGCACCGCAAGCGGCTTTGGCTGGGCGCGGAAGAAGACGATTTGTGCGTGCGACGGGGTGGTTGCGAGCGGCAGCTTCGGGAGGACGAAGGGAGGATTTCCCGTCGGGATCGTTGCGGCGGACGCGGAAGCGGTTTGAGGCGCCGGCCGAGTGTTGGGAACGCGAGTCTGCGCGGTTGTGTGCTTGGCGGAATCGTCGCAACCAGCAATTGCCAGAGCGATTGCAGCAAAAACGGCACCGGTCAGGAGTCCGCGGTTCGCGTATCGGTACGTCAAGTCTGGGGGACCTCAGACTGACTATGGTAAGGAGCGGGCGGGAGGGCGGTCAACGGGTTCGAGGTACAGGGTGGACGCAAGGGGTACGGAGGAGCGGAGGTTGGAGGTCGGAAGAGCGAGGCTCGGCTACCACTGGGGCGTTCTTCTAATTCCTAACTTCGAGTTTCCAAATTCGGCATTTCAGGGCCAGTCGCCGAAAACGGCTTCGACGGCGGGGTCGACCCAGTGTTCGTAGAAGCCGTCGTCGCAGTATTTGAGAGGCTTTCCGTATGTCGCGGCGAAATGACGGCCCCAGTGCGGGCGGGCGCCGTCTTCGTCGGTGAAAAAATACTCGTCGGAGAGGCGCCAGGAGCTGAAGACGCGGCCGGATTTCTTCATCAGATTTGCGTCTGCGGCGAGGGCGGCGACGGCTCGGCCGGCGAAGAGAGGCGTTTCCGAGGCGAGATAGTTGGGGTCTTTTTTGGCGGCGTCGCGCCAGTTTTCCATGGTCACACCGAAGTATTCGAGCATGGCTTCGGAGCGCAGGAAGCCGGGCGTCAGCGCGACGGCGGCGACGTTTTTTTTGCGGAGTTCTCGGGCCATGGCGAAGGCGAGGCGGATGACCGTTGTTTTGGTGAGGTCGTAGAAGAGGTGGCCGCGGTAGCCATAGGAATCGCCGTCGCCGATTTCAACGATGAATCCGGTCGGCCCGCCATCGGCGGCGGTTTCGATCAGCAACGGCGCAGCGAAATGGCTGGTCGTGACGTGAGTGTGGACGACATTGTCCAGATTTTTCATGCCGTCGGCCAGGTTTAGCTGCCAGAAGAGTTTGCCGAAGTCGGCGTGGACGAGTTCGGAGATGTCGTTGACGAGGATGTGGAGCTTTCCCTGTTCGGAGCGGATGCGGTCGATCAGCTCTTTGACTTGCTCGGCGTTAGAGTGATCGAGGACAGCTGCGATTCCCCTTCCTCCGCGTGCAGTGACGAGAGCAGCGGTTTCGTCGATGGTTTCGGGACGGTGGGCATGATCGAACGGCGAGATTTTTTCACCAGGCTTGCGGGGGCCGCGGTTTGTGCCAGTGCTGCGACCGGTGCAGTACACGGTCGCGCCGGCTTCGCCGAGCGCCATGGCGATGCCGCGGCCGAGCCCACGGGTGGCGCCGGCGACGAGAGCGACGCGGCCCGTCAGATCGGGTGGGTGATAGTCGTTGGAAGTCTGCATGGAACCTCCTGTGGCGGAAGGAAGATAATAAACGTCCATTTACTAATGTCAAGGCCAAAGTAAATGGACATTCAGTTATACTGTCGCCCGCATGAGTCCTCGCCCGCGCGAAACGACTGACGAAGAGATTCTGGAGGCGACCGGCCGCGTGATGCAGCGTCTGGGGCCGACGCAGATCACGTTGGCGGACGTGGCGAAGGAGGCCGATGTCGTCCCGGCGACGCTCATCCAGCGATTCAAGACCAAGCGCCGGCTCCTGCTGGCAGCGTGTCGCACGGCGCCGGATGCGACGGCGAAGCAATTTGCCGCGGCGCGGGCGAAATACCGGTCGCCGCTGGAAGCGCTGATTGAGCTATACGCAGACTGCTCGGGGTTCGCACCTACACCGGAGGCGGTGGCCAACGGCCTGGCGTATCTGCAAGTGGATTTGACCGATCCGGAGTTTCACGCGATTACGCTCGCGCAATTCCGAGCGATCGAAGCGGAGACGCGTAGGCTGCTGGATGAGGCGGTGGCGGCGCAAGAGCTCCTCTCTTGCGACACCGAGGAGCTAGCCCGGTTACTCCAGCAACTGAACGGCGGAGCGATGTTGCAATGGGCCGTGATTCGCGAAGGCACGCTTGACCAGTGGGTGCGGCGCGAGGTCGAGGCGCTGCTACGGCCTTACCGAACGAAAAAGGCGGTTCGAAGGGCTAGCGGGAGGGGACAAAGAAAGCACTAGACATTCGGGCAAATATTGTGGTAGGTTAAGGCTGCGTTTGTTGCTCTTGTATCGCCTACGTGAAGTGAAAGCGGTCGCAAGGTTCAAACTTGCGGCCTTTTTTTATGTCCGGAGGCGGCCCGTAACTCTGTAGAGGGGTTCGGAGTCGAGGCACCAGATGACTTAATCATCGAGAACGCGCGCCGTTTTTGCGGCGGGCGGGCTCAAAAGTGTGATCGCAACGCGGTCAACAGAAAAGAGTAGATGCAGTGAGTAAAGAACAAGGAACAGTGAAGTGGTTCAACGCGAGCAAGGGCTTTGGATTCATCCAGCGCCAGAGTGGTGAAGATGTTTTCGTTCACTTCTCCGCCATTATGGCTGATGGCTACAAGTCGTTGAATGATGGCCAGGCAGTTGAATTCGAAGTCACCAAGGGCCCGAAGGGTCTGCAGGCCTCGAACGTTCAACCCCTCTAAGCTACTTCACAAAAGTGAAATTCGGGCGGAGCACTTCGGTGCTTCGCCCGTTTTTTTTTTGCTCGCGTATTGTGCCGCGGTAGGCAGGAAATGCTGGTCGGTGAGGAGCGGTTGAGATTCTTCGGCGTCCTTCGGGCGCGCTCAGAATGACAGGCCTGTAGGAAATGGGCAGTTACTACTGCGCCCTGTCCGTCGCCAGCCTACGATTTAGCATCTCGCCTATGCAAGGCCGCCACTGACCTGGATGCATTCGCCGGTGATCCAGCGGGCGGCGTCGGTGGCGAGGAAGCAGACGACAGAGGCGATTTCTTCGGGGGTGCCGAGGCGGCCTAGGGCGGTACGGCGGATGAGGGGCGTCTTTGTATTCCTGCGGTGTGTCGGCAGCGAGTTCGGTTTCGACGAATCCGGGGAGCACCGTGTTGATAGTGATGCCGCGAGCGCCGAGTTCCATGCGGTAGCAGCGGGCGAGTTGTTCGAGGGCGCCTTTGGACATCTGGTAGACGGCGAGCAAGCCGGTGATTTGCGCGACGTGCGAGCCGCAACTGGAGATGTTGATAATGCGGCCGTTGTCGCGCATGTGCGGGACCGCTGCTTGGATTGCGAACATGGGGCCGCGGGCA
>JAFAZL010000732.1 GCA_019239815.1 Acidobacteriota bacterium | reverse complement strand
CAGCGAATCCGCCGAAGTCTTCCCCATCATCAGCATCTCGCGCTGTTCTCGCGTCAGTTCCGTGTCGAGCAGCAGCTCAGTCATGCCGATCACCCCGTTCATCGGCGTTCGGATTTCATGGCTCATGGTCGCCAGAAATTGGCTCTTTGCTCGGCTTCCTTCCTCCGCCGCGAGTTTTGCGCTTAGCAATTCTTCGCGGTGTTGCTCGTCCGCTTTCTGTCGCCGCTCCTGAAATGTCTGGATCGAATCCAGCATGTAGTTGATTCCCGCTCCCAGCGAGCTGATTTCGTCTTTCCCGATGTATGTCACACGCGCCGCCATGTCGCTGCTCGCCGCGATCGCCGCCACGCTCGTACTCAGCGCTTCCAGCCGTGAACTCACCGACGTCGAAATCAGCCAGTCGGTCATCAGCGCGAAACACAAAACGATCACCACCATCACCACGCCGTAGTACAACTGGCTTCGCCGCCCCTGCCCATAAATCGCGCGCGGAATGTCCGCTCGCAGCACCACCGCGGGCTGCCCATAAATGTCTTTCAGCATGATGTAGCCGGCGAGGCGCCGATCGTTTTCGTAGCGCACATACGCCGAGCCCGACGCGAATAAATGCCCGCGCGCGTCCTCCACATCTTCCGGTGCATCCTCTGCCGCAAACTGAAACAGAGACAACGACTCGTGCGTCTCGTTGCTCAGTCGTTGTAAAGTTCTCTCGTCCAACCGTCGCGCTGTTATCAGAGTGCCGTGCATCGGCCCGTTGTAATTGGTCCTCACGATCGGTCGCGCAACCACCAGCAACGGCCCCATTTTCAGCTGCAACACGCCCCCGAGCTCGTCATGCGGTGTTCGGGCGCCGAGCAGCGCGTCTCCGGCGTGTACGTGGGAGAGCAATTCCCTCGGAACCTCGCTCGCTCCGTCGTGCACCGCGTCGTATCCGGTCGCCCACACTACGTGCCCCTCGTCGTTCGCGAAAATCACGTAGTCAACCATCTGCTGCCCCTGCCAGCCTCCCTCGCTATTCCCCAGCAGCGAGTGGATAAAAGCCTTCGTCTTCGCGATATCCTTCGACCCCATCGCTTCCCAGGTCCCGTCATACACCGACAAATCCACGTTCGACCTGTCCAGCTTGTCGAGATCTTCGTTGAATCCTTGCCGCACCACGTTCATCGTCTCTTGCGTGTTCAACCGCTCCAGCGCGATGAACCGGTTCAAAATCACATAGTCCGCCGCCAGGTACAGCGCGCCCAGCATCGCCGCAGCCATCACCGCCAGAATCGAGAAAATTTTGACGCGAACCGTCACGTTGCTCATGCCTCCATCGACCTACACCGCCAGGCACACAACGACTTCACCGGCTTCCCCAGCAACCCTCATTCCGAAAACACCTCGGATTCTGCTAACGAACCCCACTCAATTCAGTGTTTTGCACGCCAGGCAGGAACTACGCCGAACAAAATCAATCACGAAAATCCCAAAATGAAACCCTAACCCAATTCGACCGGCACTCGCCGAGTCATCTCCCTGTAGCCGCGATCGTTTCCCAGATCGCGGGCTTTTCCCAAAGTGCTTGCTGCGATCTCACTCCCATAAGGTTTCCAAAACGCAGGCGCGAAATCATCCGACTCGAAGTGAGCTAGAGTCTACCGCCCGAAATCCACCGCCGTCGTATTCCCGCCACAAGCCAGCACTCCCACCCTTTCGCCCTTCTCTGCCACATACCTCCCCGAAATCACCGCCGACATTGCCGCCGCCCCTCCCGGCTCACTCGCCACGCGCATCACCCTCCACAATGCCCTCTGCGCGTCCCGAATCGCATCATCCGTCACCAGCACCACCCGCTCCACAAATTTTTGCGCGATCGGAAACATCAACTCTCCCACGCGCTTCGGTGCCAGCGAATCCGCCGCCACGCCCCCGGCCTCGCTGTCCACCGGCTTCCCCGCTTGCATTGCATTAAATAGCGTCGGCGCCGTCTCCGGCTCCACGCCCACAATCTTGATTTTGCCCGCGTACCAGCTCGCAATCCCCGCGATCAATCCGCCTCCGCCCACCGCCACCAGCAGCGTATCGATCTCCGGTGCCTGCTCCTCAAACTCCAGCCCCACCGATCCCTGCCCGAGCATCGTTTCGTTCTGATCGTATGGATGCACCATCATCGCGCCAGACTTCACCCGCCACTCGTCACTAGCCGCCTGCGCATCCGAATACCTCTCGCCCGCGATCACCAGCTCCGCCCCGTTCGCCCGAATCCGGTCCACCTTCTCTTGCGAAGCCACGCTCGGCACAAAAATTTTAGCCCGAATCCCCAGCTTCATCGCCGCATACGACACCGCCACGCCATGATTCCCACCCGACGCCGCCACCACCCCCGCCGCCGGCACCTCACGCGTCAACAAATTCGCAAACGCCCCTCGCGCCTTAAACGACCCGCCATGCTGCAACAACTCCAATTTCAGCGTCAGCTTCGCCCCATCGGCCGTGCCCGCGCCGTTTACACCGAAATCCGCCACATCCACCGCAATCACCGGCGTCCGCCTCACATAAGGCCGGATCACCTTCTCCACTTCCGCAATCCTCACCCTATCAATCACGCATCCTCCCACTCCGATCGATGCCCGCCACCCTGTAGCCGCGGTCGTTTCCCAGACCGCGGGGTTTGGACCCAGCAAACCTTAAAATCGATCGACCTGAAAAACCACCCACCGACTCATCCGACCTTTTCTATCCGCTACCAAACGTATGCTACCATTCTTAGCCACTTAGCCAACTCCCAATATGACTCTTTCCAACGCCTTCCGCGCCCTCTCAAACCCCAGCCGCCTCCAAATCCTCGCCTGGCTCCGCCAGCCCAAAAAACACTTCCCGCCGCAAATCGATGGCGACCTGATACACGACGGCGTCTGTGGCCTGTCGATCGCAAGAAAACTGCGCGTCAGCCAGCCAACCGCCAGTGAACATTTGAAGATTCTGCTGCAGGCAGGATTGATCCGCGGCAAGCGAATCAAGCAATGGACATTCTACAAACGCAACGAAGCAGCCATCCGCGCGCTAAAGAAGGAAATCACTACCGAGGTATAAATCGAAGACCAATAACGAGGCGCGCTGCTAGTGCGTCTCTTCCAGATGCAAATTCAACTGAGCAGACTCGCTACCATGCGCTTTCGGCTGAGGCGCGTACCTAGGCGTCATCCGACTTGCGAACACTGCCTGCTGCGTCTCAAAACTCCCACGAATCGACGGCCGGAGAAATCTCCAG
>JAFAZL010000727.1 GCA_019239815.1 Acidobacteriota bacterium | reverse complement strand
GTCGGCGACTCTCATGTTGATTAGAGTATGAGCGCCTGTTTTGGGCTGCACAACAGCGATAATTTGGCGAAAAAACTGCCGCATTTTGAATGGTTTTGATGGCTTCTGCCGTTTGAAACTGGAGGGAAACTCGTGGCCAAGGGAGTTCGAACGCCTCCCCATCTTCAGAATATAACGCACCGGGGGACTTGCGGCAAGACGCCGCCTATGCCGTACCTTGAGTGCTCCTCAGCCGACCCCTCGCGGGCCAGAACTTCAGAAATCGGAGGAGCCACCAATGAGCGTAGTCAAGAACCCGGACGGAAATCGCGTCGAGACCAACCATTCAGTCGCGATTGCGGGCGGAGGTCCCACCGGCTTAAGGTTGGCGGGTGAATTGGCGTTGGCGGGCATCAACGTTGCCATTATCGAACGCCGCGAAAACCAAGACCTAGCGGGCTTGCGCGCGGGCGGCCTCTACCCACGCACGCTTGAATCGCTCGATCAACGTGGAATCGTCGGCCGCTTTATTTCCCAGGGGCAGATATTTCATAAGGCTCCTTTCGCGCACATCGCTCTCGACACCAGTGATCTCCCATCGCGTCACAACTACTTTCTCGCGATTTGGCAGACCCACATTGAACGTATCCTCCTCGGCTGGGTTACCGAGCTTGCAGTCCCAATCTACCGCGCGCGCGAGGTGGTTGGCTTTGCCCAGGACTCCACAGGTGTCGACGTCGAGATGTCCGACGGTCAGTCATTGCGGGTGGAATATCTCGTCGGGTGCGACGGCGGCCGCAGCGCCATTCGAAAATTGGCAGGCATCGATTTCGCTGGATGGGATGCGACGACCAGCTACTTGATCGCGGAAATCGAGACCGATACAGAACCGGAATGGGGCATTCGCCGCAGCGCCAAGGGGATCAATGCGATCGCTAAACTGGATGACGGCAAACGCGCCCGTACAGTTTTGACCGAAAAGAATTTACATCAGAAATTGGACGAAACGAGCCCCGGACAGAACAGTGAGCCGACGCTAAGCGACGTCCGCCGCGCGCTCATCGATGTCTATGCTACGGATTTCGGTCTTCGTAAAGCCGACTACATCTCGAGGTTCACCGACATGACTCGGCAGGCTGTGTCTTATCGAGACAGACGAGTGTTCCTTGCAGGCGACGCGGCGCATGTGCATTCTCCCGTGGGCGGCCAAGGGCTCAACCTCGGCGTCCAGGATTCTGTGAATCTTGGATGGAAGCTGGCCCAGGTCATTCATGGGACATCCCCCGAAATCCTCCTCGATACCTATCATTCGGAGCGGCACCCCGTCGGCGCCCGCGTGTTGCGCACCACAATGGCGCTCAGCGCTCTCGAGCGCGCCGACGTTCGAATCGACGCCTTGCGCGAGACGATGTGCGAGTTGTTTCAGCTAGCCGCAACTCGCGATCAGTACCTCGCCATGAAATCGGCTCTCGATATTCGCTACGATTTCGGCGAAGGCCACCCTCTACTCGGTCGCCGCATGCCTGATCTTGACGTGCTCACGGCGACCGGAGAGCAACGCGTCTTCACTTTCCTGCACCAAGCGAAACCGGTGCTCATCAGCTTTGCCGAATCCGCCGCCATCGATCTCGCCCCTTGGGCGAGTCGCATTCAAAGAGTCGATGCCAAGTTCGAAGGCAAGTGGGTGCTTCCAGTGATCGGCGAAGTTCCAGCCCCAACAGCCGTCTTGGTCCGCCCCGACGGCTACGTGGCGTGGGTTGGCGAGGCATCTGCTCCGCAAAGTGGCCTAAGCGAAGCCTTAACCCAGTGGTTCGGTCCTGGGGCAACGGCTTAGCGCCCACTTGGTCAACGCTGGCCAGCGTCTCACCGAAAAAACCTCGGTCGAACTCAGCCTACTCAAGCTCGGCCGAGGCTGTTATACGATGGCGCGCGAAATCGCTTCGGGAGACACGGAATGAATCGACGGGATCTGTTGAAAGCGGGAGTCAGCATCTTGCCAGTGGCGTCACGGCTAGGAATCAGCGGCGCCGTCGCAGCGGGAAGCACAATTCCAGCCGAAACTCACCCCGGACTTTCGGCGCAAGCCTCGCCCGCAAACTCAACGACCCCGTGGCAGCGCCGCATCCACCGCGTCGGACAACTCAATATGACCGAGCACGATCCTGCCGTGATGAACGTCGAAGCCTGGGCTGACTTCTGGGCCAGTGTGAAAGCGGACGTCGTCTTCGTCAGCGTTACGGGAATTCTCGCTTACTACCAAACGAAGGTTCCGTTCCATCGCAAAGGAAAATTCCTCGGCAATCGCGATTTCTTCGGCGAATGCTGCGCTGCCGCAAAAAAGCGCGGCATGCGCGTCGTCGCCCGCATGAGCCCTGACCTCAACTGGGACGATTGCCTCGAAGCGCATCCCGAATGGTTCGAACGCCACGCCGACGGCAGCCCGAATCGGAGCCACGAAGAACCACGCCTCATCCGCACGTGTATGTTCACCGGCTACATGACCGAATACATCCCCGCGATCATTCGCGAAGTGAACACGACCTACGATGTGGACGCCTTCTATTGCAACGGCTGGCCCC
>JAFAZL010000619.1 GCA_019239815.1 Acidobacteriota bacterium | reverse complement strand
GACGGGTCGCTTTGCAGAGGAGACGAGGATCGCGACGGCGACTGCGAGCAGCGCGATCGGGAGCGGTTTTGTCATGATGCTGTCCTTTCGTTGCGGCCCCCGTTTGTCGGTAACACCGCAACTATGGCGTTGAACGCTATAGTGAGAGACGACGTAGAGATCAAACCGTTTCCACGTCGGCTGCCTTTGGTTCACCGGGTTCGTCCACGGTTGTGTTCACTTCCACGGGCTGAGTGGCTAACGGCGCTACGAACCCTCGTCCCCGTCGGTTGAGCAGACCCAAGCTTTTGCCCGATAAGTCGTATAGCCGGGGATGTCCGGTAACCCCGTTTATCGGGCAAGTGTCGATATACTGGAGCGATGGAGCGGCCCGAAACACATCGCGACGGATATTTTGGATGTCTTAGCGGGAAAAGTGATGAGCTGAGCTATTCGGTTTGAGCGGAGGGTCATGGAGATTCGGACGATCGGCCCATTCCTTCATTATTTTGGCAATGTGCGGGAGCGCACTATGCGCGTGGCCCGGTGTATTCCGCCGGACAAGATCGATTGGACCTACGCACCGGGCAAGTTTACTTTTGGCGATCTGTTGCGGCATTTGGCCGTGACGGAACGATATATTTGGGCGGAAAACGTGCATGGTCATCCGGCGCGTTACTCCACGCACGGAAAAGAACTGGCGGCCGGTTACGACGATGTGATGGCATTCGTGGAGCGCTTGCACGCGGAATCGATGGAAATCTTCGGACGACTCACCGACGAAGATCTACAGAAGAAGTGCAAAACACCTGATAATGCCCAAATCACTACGTGGAAGTGGCTGCGCTTGATGGTCGAACACGAGATACATCATCGAGGACAACTTTACGTTTACTTCTCATTGCTCGGCGTCGCCACGCCGCCACTCTATGGCCTAACCTCCGAAGAAGTCCGTTCGCGCGCCGCGGTGGATTGATTTTTATGGCCGCTGCACTAAAGATTCGCTGTTCAGATCGGACTATGGTGGGAGCATAATTTGCGCCGCCCGTTATCCAGCAACGTTCCAGCGTGGTTCGAGCGGAAGTTCGCCTTCACTTTTCCCTTGGAGCAGTACCCGAACGTGTGCGTTCGCCTGCAGGGCGCGCCGCCACGCCTGGAAGAGATATTGGGCAAAACGACGACCGATATGTTGGTCGGCAAGCCGCAGGAAAAGTGGTCAGCCCAAGAACACGCGGGCCACTTGCTCGATCTCGAACCTCTGTGGATGGCACGTGTGGATGATTTCCTTACCGAACGAGGCGCGCTCACCGCGGCGGACTTGAGTAACAGCAAGACCCATGAAGCCAACCATAATGCCCAAGAATTGGCGGCGATTCTGGTTGGCTTCCGCACGGCACGGCTTCGCTTGGTGGAACGTCTGAAAACATTTGAACCTGACGTTTTTGCGCGAACCAGCCTGCATCCGCGTCTCAAGCAGCCGATGCGGCTCGTGGATCATTTGTATTTTGTCGCCGAGCACGATGACCATCACCTGGCAAAGATAGCGGAGTTGATCGATATGAATGTCTCAAGACGGTAGGAGTTGTGCGTCGCCACAATTCAAAACGGTTCTCGCTGCAAAAATCCGATCAGGGTATTCGATTCAGCTTTCTGACCGCTTGGTGATTAACTTCGCGATAAGTTAGATTGTTGTAATACTTAAATCAACGGAGATAATCGTATTTCTCGGTGATTGGGATGGGCTTCAGTCACCCATGTAGGCGGGAAGTCTCGGATGCTTCTTTCTGAACTCGGCGATACAGCGCTCAGCCTCGGCAACTTTGTCACGTAGATAAGGTTGCTTCAACTCGTGTGGTCGAAGGTCTCTCCTGACGAATCTTGTTTCTGATTGATCGATACTGATTACAGTTTCAAGCAGCGTCCTTCTGAAGAACGGGTTCGGAAACATCTCATCGAAAATTACAAAGGTCTGCTTGGTGTAGGGGTCCATTACTTGTAGCTTTGGATTGATGCGTTGAAGTTGGCGAGCAAGTTTTTCGTACCTCTCGATCCATTCAGCATCGAGACGTTGCTCTTCCATGCGGCTGGTGAAGTCCTTCTCCGCAATGTCCGCCTGCTTCCTCTGATAGAAGAAACTGCCTGCGCCAAAGTAGACACCTATTCCTGTGACACCCAATCCAATGCAGCCGACAATCAGTCCAGCCAGGATGAGTGTGTGGTCCGTCATTGGGGCTTCATCTCCAGCAATCCAGACAAAGTCGGAAGCGAAAGGTGACTTATGAACTCGTTCATTGAGTGAAGACGCTTCTTGCAGTGCTCACGGCCAGCAACCACTCTCCCGGTCGCACCTGGAATAGCAATCGTTTCGCGTTCTCGTTGGCCTTCATTCGATGCCGGCGATTCTACACCCTCGGAAACGGGCTTGCGGCGTAAATGGAACTAGACAAATCCCGAGAAGTCGGATTATCGGATGTATCCGGTTACCCCGTTAACCAGGACTTGAAGCCCAGATCATCCGGTTAGCGGGCGTGAGGTTTAGCCAGAAGTTTTCGTGTCGGTCTTGGAGATCACGATCAAGACGCTGACGATGGCCCACAGAATTGTTCCATACACCAGGTCGCGAAGGGATATGAAATGCCATGGCTGACCGAATAGCTTCCAGTCCACGAATCTCATGACCAATGTGGCCAAGATCATCCCGATACCAACCATCAGGACGCCGAACACGAGGACACTGCTCAGGGGTGCGAGCCGCTGTATGTCTTCGCGCCATTCACGCCCACCCATGAAACTCGGGCGAATCGGAATGCCAAAGGGCCGGACTAGGATTGGAACGATCACCCGAATCCATAGGAGAACAACAGGCAGAGCCAACACCACTGAGATTAAGTCGCGGGCAAGCCATGCCATAGATGCTGACATGCGGAAACGATAGCCGAGAGCCGCTGCTTGGGCAACCAGAAGGCTGCCGGGTTCGAAGGATTAGCTGCCAGAACCCTGCTTCCCGTTCTTTGTTTGTGCGGATGTAGAGCGCAGCAGCGCTGCGCCCGCAGATGAGGGGCTGCGCGATCGATCGCGGCAAGACGCGACGGACGGGCGGGGCAAGCCCCGCCCCTACAAAAGCCAGATGTGGGAGCGGGGAATGGCGGGACAACAGGCCGCTACACGATGATCGTTAGGCTTGGGTGAGTTGGGCGTAGCGTTCGATGAATTTTTTGGTGCCGCGGCCGGGGAAGGTGACGGCGAGTTTGCGGTCGTCTTCGTCGCCTTCGACGGCGACGACGGTGCCTACGCCGTATTCGGGGTGGCGGACTTTTTGGCCGAGCATGGGGTCGGAGCCTGCGGATTTTTTGCCGAAGGCGAAGGAGGAGGCGGACTTGCCGAAGCTTGGCGTTTTCGACGGAGTCGAAGTGCTGCGAGCGGGCGTACGGCTTGGCGGCAGAGTACCGCGGACGCGGCGGGCGAATTCTTCGGGGGAGTATGAGTATTCGGGGTCGGGTTCGTAGCGGCGGGTTTGACCGATTTCGGCCATGGAGCCGCGGACGGTGTCTACGAGTTCGCTCGGGACTTCGGCGAGGAAACGCGACGGAAGCGAGGCGCGAAGCTGTTGCTCGTTGCCGAAGATGCGGCGGTAGAAGGCGCGAGTGAGCGTGAGCGATTTGCGGGCGCGGGTCATGCCGACGTAGACCAGACGGCGCTCTTCTTCAATGCCTTTCGGATCGTCGAACGAGCGGCTGTGGGGGCAGATGCCTTCTTCCATGCCGGTGAGGAATACGTGATCGAACTCGAGGCCCTTGGTGCTGTGCAGCGTGATTAGAGTGACGCCGGGTTTGTCTTCGTACTGATCGGCGTCGCTGACGAGAGCGGCGGCGTCGAGGAAGTCGCTAAAATCTTCGCCGGATTCTTCGCTTTCGGCGATGGCGCGCGAGAGTTCCTCGAGGTTTTCGATGCGGGCGACGTCGTCGGGCGTGTTGCGGTCCTTCAACATCTCCATGTAGCCGGTGTCTTCGAGGACGCTGCCGAGGAATTTGGGCGGGTCCATCTTCAGGTAGTTGTCCTGTAACTTCGCGATCAAATCCTGGAAAGCACGCAGTGGGGCGACGGCGCGGCCGCCGGATTCGCCGGAGACGAATTTGTTGATGGCGTCCCAGATGGGAGTGTTATCGGTGCGAGCAGTCTCGCGGAGTGCGTCGACGGTGGTTTTGCCGATGCCGCGCGGCGGAACGTTTAATACGCGGAGGAGCGAGACATCGTCTTCGGGATGGAGCGCGAGGCGAACGTAGGCGAGCGCGTCTTTGACTTCGGCGCGATTGTAGAAGCTGAAGCCGCCGACAAGTTTGTAGCGGATGCCGCGGCGACGGAAGACGTCTTCGAACGCGCGGGATTGAAAGTTGGTGCGGTATTCGACGGCGCAGGTGAGCGAGGAGTCGTCGTCGAGGATGCGCTGGAGTTCGCCGGCGACGTATTCGGCTTCGGCGGTGGCGTCGCGGCCTTCGAAGTATTTGAGATTGGTGCCGGCGCCATTTTCGGCGCTGAGTGATTTGCCGAGGCGATCGGGATTGTTGGCGACCACGGCGCCCGCGGCGTCGAGAATATTTTGGGTGGAGCGGTAGTTGCGTTCGAGCTTGATGACTTTCGCGGCGGGAAAGTCGCGCGAAAAGCTCATCAGGATGGAGACATCGGCGCCGCGCCAGCGATAGATGGACTGATCTTCATCGCCGACGACGCAGACGTTTTGCTTCGCGTTTGTGAGGAGGCGCATCAGGTCGTACTGGACGCGGTTGGTGTCCTGATATTCGTCGACGTGGAGATATTGGAAGCGGTTCTGCCATTTTTCGCGGACTTGCGGATTGAAGCGGAGCATCTGCGCGGTCCGGAGAAGGAGATCGTCGAAGTCGAGCGCGTTGCTGGATTTGAGCTGGCGTTCGTACTCGGCGTAGATGTCGGCGACTTTGCGGGCGTCGCCGCCGATGGCTTCGGCGCGGAGCTTTTCCGGCGTGAGGGCGTGATTTTTTGCGCTGCTGATGGCGCTAAGTACGTTGCGCGGGGTGAGAGTTTCGGAGTCGATGTTGAGCTTGGCCATGGCGAGCTTGACGGCGGAGAGTTGGTCGTCGGTGTCGTAGATGGCGAAATCTTTGGGGAGCTGCGCGGCGGCGGCTTCGCGGCGAAGCAGGCGGGCGCAGAGGGAATGGAAGGTGGAGAGCCACGGCGTAGCGGGAGGGACGCCGGCTTTAAGAAGGAGATTGGAAACGCGGGTGCGCATTTCTTCGGCGGCTTTGTTGGTGAAGGTGACGGCGAGGATCGATTCGGCGGGGGTGCCGTTGGCGATGAGGTTGGCCATGCGGAAGGTGATGGCGCGGGTTTTGCCGGTGCCAGCGCCGGCGAGGATGAGGACGGGGCCTTCGGTGGTTTCGGCGGCACGACGCTGTTCAGGATTGAGTTGGTCGAGGAGATTTTGCATTTTGATGGGTGTGAGTCGCGCGACGCGTGTCGTCGAAATTTTTTCGCTGGATCATTTTAGAGGATGAAGAAGAGGGGTGCAAACTTCATGCGTTTTCGCTTTGGAACGGGCAGTGGAAAAGGTTTGGGAGTGAGCGGGCGACCGAGCGCGGTGATGGCGCTGATGTTTAGCGCTGAGATCCTTCGGCGTCCTGCGGACGCCTCAGAATGACAGATGTTAAGTAACGTACATGTTATTGGTGGCGGGAGAGGTCGATGTCGAAATACGTTAGTGTGCCGGTGTGATTCATCCTTGAGATTTGCGGGATGTAGAGGTGCGCGTTTTGCAGGAGATCAAACTGGCCGCCGAGATCGAAGTAAAGGAGGCCTTGGACGGTGCTGTGAGGGGCGACGACGCTGGTCGGGATTTGCGCGTTGTCGGCTTCTTTTTCTAGTTCTTCCCAGTGCTTGTCGCGTCCGCCTTTCTTGCTTGGGAGCGGGACTGGAAGACGCGGGCCACGCGACGCGGTAGGATCCTTCGTTTTCGGCTTGAGGGCAGCGTCGGCTAGCTGCTCGGGGGTGAGCGAGGGGACTTCCTGGCGATTGTCTTCGTCGATCTGGACGTTGAGGCGGATTTTGTCGAGGTTGACGCGGAGGGGTTCGTCGGACTCGTTGCGGAAATTTATCTGGACGGCGAGGACGCCGCCGTCGAAGGGAGATTTTTTGGAGAATTTTTCTTTGTATTGCGAGGCGTTGGTCCAGGGG
>JAFAZL010000477.1 GCA_019239815.1 Acidobacteriota bacterium | reverse complement strand
CGATCCAACCAACGCGCAGGCCGGGGAATGCGACTTTGGCAAAGCTGTCGATGTGAATGACGAGATTCGAGCGGTCGAGCTGCTTGAGCGAGGGGACGCGCTCGTCGTGCGCATGCAGGCGCGCGTAGATGTGGTCTTCTACGATCGGCACCTGATGCCGTGCTGCCAGTTCCAATACTTTGCGGCGCGATGCGAGCGGCATTGAAGTGCCGGTCGGGTTCTGAAAGTCGGGCGTGAGTACGATCAGCTTGACGCGGTTCGCAGCCAGGGTGGCTTCGAGCGCTTCGACATCAACGCCGAGCGCGCTGCCGGGTTCGGCGTGCGTGCGCACCGGGACGGCGAGGCATCGCGCGCGGGCGCCGTTGAAAATCGTGACCGCACCGGGATACGTCGGATTTTCGAGGATGACGGAGTCACCGGGGCGTACAAAAGCTTTGCTGATCAAATCCAGCGATTGCTGGCAGCCGCCGGTGATGAGCAGGTTTTCGTCCTTGGCCGGGATTCCTTCGCGACGAAGCAGTTCGAGGAGAGCCTCTTTGAGAGGAGCATAGCCGTCGGACGGACCGAGTGTGAGGACGTCGCTCGCTTCCTTGCGAAGGACGGCGTTGACGCAATTGACCAGTTCATCGACGGGGAAAAACTCTTCGGCGGGACGCGCCATGACGAAAGAGAGAGCGTCCTCGGGAGCGGCGGCGGTAAGGCGGCTCAGGACTTCGTCGCCGCGTTCGTCGGCGAAAAGGAGTTCCCAGCGGATGCCGTTGTGGCCGTTTAACACGGCTGGAGCTGGAGGAGTGATTTTTAGGCCATTGCCGTTGCCACGGATGAAGGTGCCACGGCCGACGTGGCCCTGTATTAAACCTTCGGATTCGAGTTCGGCGTAGGCGTTGGCGACGGTGGTGCGATGAACACCCAGCATGGTGGCGAGTTCGCGGCTGGCGGGTATGCGGTCGCCAGGGCGCAGGTCACCGGCATGGACGAGGGCGCGAAGCTGGTCACGAAGCTGGACGTACAGGGGAACGTGGGATTCTGGTTGGAGATGCACTGGGAGCATTGTCTCTCACCCTGAGCCAATTATAGACGAGATTGGACTGGAACAAGAGCCAATTTGTCTTTTCCGAAAAATAGTGAGACAAAGCAAGGCCGGCAGGCAAGAAACAGTGGTGGTGCGGGTTGGGGCGCAGCACGCGGCGCACCTACAAGCCCGGGGCAAGGTGGGCACGAGAGACAATCTCGGCTAGTTAACAGAATTTGTCATTACGTTAACTTCGTCGCGTGGGATGGGTGAAGTGGGATCTAAACCCGCACCCTCTCAAACCTGAGGGTGCGGCACCCCAACTGCCGAGCATCAGTCGAACGGACTTTTAGTGGCGGGGGTAGCCGAGGGTGCCGGTGTTTTCGCCTTCTTTGAGGTCGTGGATGCAAAGTTTTGTCCAGTCGGTTGGGTCGCATTGGTAGAGCTGCGTGACGGGAAGGTCTTTGCGGTCGATTTCGTAGCTGCCGCCTTGCATGTCGTCGGCGTCTTCGGCGGAGTCGGTGACGATGAAGGTCGCGCCGTTTGAGACGCGAACGCGGAATTGTTTGGAGGGAGGCTCGTAGTTGGAATAGACGAAGCAGTGGCGGATGCAGGCGCGGTCGGCGACGTGGGAGACGAACTCGACGCGCCAATCGGGGTCAGCGCGGAGGGTGGGGATGATGCGCGTCTCCGCCGGCACCGTGCGGAGGATGGCTTCAGCACTGGCTTCGAGTTTGCCGATGCTGTGCGTATCGATTCCCAGGAGAACGAAGTACGCGGTGGCGATGATGGCGAAGCCGCCGATCGTCCATTGGCGCAATTGGGCACGGCCCAGCACAGCCAGCCCGAGAATCGCGCAGATGGCGGTCAAACGAGACACGAGCAAGCCGATCCATGCCGCGTACATCGAAACGCGAAAGTTTTCAGGGAAAGTGGCGACCGCAATGAACGCGACGAGATAAAGCTCGACCGGTAGAGCCATGTCTTGCCACCACCAGCCGTTTCGTAAATTGCGCACGACCTCAATCAACAGGCAGGCCACGCCGAACGCGAGCGCTAACCACGCGAGCGTTTCATAAAAGTCGCCGTACACCATGAGCTGATCGGCACCGGTCGATTGCCAGAAAGGCAAGCCGCTATTGAAGTCGGCGGCGAGGTCGACGCGGTGGTGGAGATACCAGCGAAAGGCGAGCAGCAGGATGATCGCGCCGCCGGGCACCGCGAGCTTTCGCCAGCCATCAAGCTGATTTCGCAGCGCAACGTAGGCAATCGTGGCGAACGCCCACAACGGCCCAATCGGATGCGCGAGCCATCCAACGATCAGGATTAGAGCGGCACCGATCCAGTCGGCTTCCCTCCTCTCCGACGCTTTCATTGGCCACACGAGCGAAAGTGCAAACGCGGCGAGCCCAAGCGATACGTAGTAGTTCATGAAGCCCATATTGAAGGCGTAGCCGTAGGCCAGAATGGCGATGCACGGCATCAAGAGCCACTGGGCGTCGTCGGCAACCGCGCTGACGAGGGCGAAGAGGCCCCAGAAAAAGATCAACACGCACAGCGAGACGGCGACCTTTTCGGCGACCCAGAAACCGAAAATGCTTGAGATGCGGAGCAGCGAACAATCGAAAAGGACGTTGCTGAATTGGCGAGCGAAGTAGAGGCCGGGGGCTTGGCCCTTTTCAATCAGTTGCCCGAGCCAGGCGTTGTAGAGATGGCTGCCGAGGTCGCCCGCCTCGATGTGGCGTTGCCAGAAACATGGCAGGATGAGCACGGCGGAAATGCGGACGATGTGCCACCAATACCGGCCGAAAAAATGCCACCCAGAGGATAGGCCGCTGTCCCTAGCAAGCATGAGGTAGGTTTTTACCGGTCAATCGAGAGTCCCCTATTGCGAAGCGCAAGTGCCACGCTTGCCTCCGAAGAGAAAAGCAGATCCCTCACTCCGTTCGGGATGACAAAATGTCCCGTGGATGAGCGCATTGCAATATGCACTTCGCATTGCCGCTTATTGGGCGGCATTTTACAAGCTTTTTGAGCGAGATTCTTAACGTTGCGGACACTGGCCCACGGCTATACCTCTGTCCAGTAGCGCCGTGCGGCCGGCAAAACCGAAAATATTTGGAGCAGGCAAACCAGTCGAGGTGTGCCGGAGCGATGCGCTTGGTGAACGGTTCGACGAGGAATTCCGCGGTACAAATGTTGCCGCTCCTTCTCGCGCTCGTAGCGTGTGCGTGCGGCGGCATTGCGAAAACCACGACGACCGCGTCCAGCCCCTCATCGCCTTCCAGCCCCAGTTCGCCTGGCGCAACGACCGTGACCGTCAGCCCAACGACGGCGAATGTGCGCGCGGGGAGTTCGTTTCAGTTCACGGCGACGGTGAGCGGGAATTCGAATACGGCTGTGAATTGGAGCGTGAATGGAACCACGGGCGGGTCGGCGGCGCTCGGGACGATTACCGCGAGTGGAAACTACACGGCGCCGGCGACGCTGCCGAATCCGAATGCTTTGACGATCACGGCGACGAGCGTGGCGGTGAGCTCGGCGAGCGGGTCGAGTGCGGTGACGATCTTGAATCCGACGCCGACGCTTTCGGGGATCAATCCGGCGAGCACGGGGACGGGCAGCTTTTCCATCACGCTGACGGGAACGAATTTTGTGACGGGCGCGACGGTGATGCTGGGGAATATGGCGCTTACGACGACGTTTGTTTCGTCCACACAGCTGACCGCAACTGGCAGCGAGTCCACGTCGGGCGTTTATTCTGTGTCGGTTGTGAATCCCGATCCGGGGAGCAGCAGCTCGAACAGCGTGAATTTTCAGATTGGGGCGTCGCAGCAGGCTTCGGGATGCAGCCAGATGTCGCTCGGGCAAGGCGCGAGTTTGAACGGCTTCGTTCCCTTCTCGCCGACGAGCCCGTGGAACCAGGACATCTCCACCGTCGCCGTCGACTCCAATTCCACGGCGATTATCAACTTCATTGGCGGAACGATCGGATTGCACGCAGATTTCGGTTCCGGCGAGTATCAGGGCTCGACGATCGGTATACCGTACAGCGTCGCGGGCGCGCAGCAGGCGCAGATCCCGGTCAACTTTACGGCGTATGGGGACGAAAGCGACCCCGGGCCGATGCCGATCGCACTGAACGATCCCATTGAGGGCGATCCGAATCCGGGCACTGGCGATCGCCATGTACTCGTTCTCGACAACGCAAACTGCTTCCTCTACGAAATGGACAGCTCGTACCCGCAGGCGGCGAGCTGGAATGCGGATTCGGCGGCGGTTTGGGATTTGCTTGGGAACGAGCAGCGGCCGTACACATGGACTTCAGCGGATGCGGCGGGGCTGCCGATTTTTCCGGGGCTCGTGCGCTATGACGAAGTTGCAGCGGGCGCGATTAATCACGCGATTCGATTCACGCTGCAGCACAGCCGGGCGGCGTTCATTCCGCCGGCGTCGCACTGGGCGGCAAACTCGAGCAATTCGCTGGCAGCGCCGATGGGAATGCGGCTGCGGCTGAAAGCGAGCTTCGACATTTCGGGATTTTCGGCGACGAACCAGGTCATCCTGAAGGCCTTCAAAAAGTACGGCATCATCATGGCCGACAATGGATCGTCGATGTATATCAGCGGCGCGCCGGATTCGCGCTGGGATAACAACGATTTGCACAATCTAGGGTCGGTGATGGCGTCGGACTTTGAAGTGATGCAGATGTCGCCGGTGTACACGTCGGCGAACGTGCCGACGGGAGCGGCACCCCAGATCACTTCGTTCACGGCGAGCGCGAATTCGGTGTCGTCGGGTACGCAGGTGACGTTGTCGTGGCAGCAGACGGGCGCGGGATATGTGATTGTTTCGCCGCAGGTTGGAGCGGTGCGGGGATCGAGCGTGGTAGTGACGCCAACGGCGACGACAACGTATACGTTGTACGCAACGAACGCGTTTGGGCAGACGACGGCGACGGTTACCGTCACGGTGCACTAGCCGAAGCGACTGCAATCCCGGGAATCCAGCTCAGTGCGCGGACACAGGCTTGCTATTAGCCCTACGAGCGGCGCGTTTGTGAGGCTTACCTTCTCCTGAACTGGAAGAATTGCCAGCGTCGCCATTCGGGTTTCGCGCGTGGGCGCGCCAAAACGCTTCCACCGCACCCTTCGCCAGCCATTGTTTGTCGAGAGACCCGCGGAAGATGTGGCGAAAGATCATCGGGCCTAGCAGCAACGCCACCGCTAGTTCCTCATCGAGTAGCGGGGAAAAAGTTCCTCGATCAACGCCTCGGCGAATCAGCTCCTTCAATCCGCCACGAAGACGCTCCATCGCTCGCGCACGCCACGCGCGACCGAATTCCTCGTTGCGCGCCGAATAGGCGATCAAGTGCGGCATCACGCGGCGTTTGATCGCCTCGGTGCGTGGCGGCGCTTCGTAAGTCAGGAAAGCGATGGTGTCCGCCTTCCAATCGCCGGTGTCGGTTTTGGGCGGTCCTTCATCGAGCCGCTGCAGGTACACCATCACTTCCATGCACAAAGCGTCCTTGTCGGACCAGTGGTTGTAGATGGTGGCTTTGCTGACGCCGGATTTGGCGGCGATGGCGTCCATGCTGGTGGTGTCGATGCCGCGGTCGGCGAAAAGCTCGGCTGCGGT
>JAFAZL010000467.1 GCA_019239815.1 Acidobacteriota bacterium | reverse complement strand
GGAGAGAAGGGCTTCTTTGCCGGTGCGATTGTAGATGAAGAAGATGCCGTTCCATTTTTGGGGGACGGTGCCGGGGGCGGGAGGTTTGGGTGGCGCGGAGGAGTCGGGTTTGGTGATGTAGCCGAGGACGAAGCCGTTTTCGAGGAGTGCAGAATATTCTTGCGCTTCGGCGGGAGTGAGAGCGGGCTTGGCGTCGGATTTTGGGGCACCGCTGGCTGCGCCGGTGATGTTGTCGAACATGGCGGCGCGGACGGGGGCGAATTCGGGGTCGTCCCACAGGGCGAAGAGATTGTTGGTCTTGCGGATGTCGCCGGAGGGGGCGCCGCGCCAGACGACGTAGAAGGCGGTGCGGGCGGGGAGTTGGGCGGGCTCGATGGGGGCTTGGGCGCGGGCGTGCGGGGCGGAGAAAAGCAACGCCAAGGATATTATCGGCAGAAGAGTGCGGAATTTTGGGCTGGGGGAGGGCGTCATTTTTTGCTCCAAGGCGCCGGTGTGGCGGCTGGTTTCAGAGTAGCGGAGTTGCGATTGAGGGAAGAAGTGGCTGGTGGGGCAAGGTTTCCAAGGTGAAGAGTTGAGGAAACCGATGGGAAGGTTGAAGGGTCGGAGAGGTTAAATCTAAATCCCCACCCTCGAAAAACGAGGGTGGGGCACCCGCTGAAGAGCTTGAGTTGGTTATTGGTTTGGAGCTGGGTTTAGGGTTGGCTTGGATGATGGCGTTGAGGAGGCCGGAGCGGCTGCGGGGGCTGCGGCTGGAGTGGCTGAGGCTGGGGGAGCGCTCCCGCCGCCACCGCCTACGCCTTCTTTTGGAGTCGAGAGGTAACCGTTGATGTCGTTTTTGCCGACGTCGAAGACGACGATCTCGTAGGGGGTCATGCGGCTGGCGCCCTTGAGATAGAACTGAACGGGCTCGCCGGCGGTCTTGTCTTTCTTTTCGATCGAGCGATCGTCGACGAAGACGGTCATGGTGTACTTGCCGCGCTTTTGGTCGGTCTTGTTCAGCGTGACCTGGACGGGGCCGACGCGCTGCGCTGTTTTGCTCTTGGAGACTTTGAATTCGTAGTAGTTACGATCGCCGCGGCGCTTGAGCTCTTCGAGGTCGTCGCGATTGTGTGCGATGAGGCCGCTCATGACGCCCATGTCGCCGTTGGCGCGCTCGAGCTTGCCCTTGGTGGTTTCGAGATCGGTGCGGGTGTCGGCGATGTCTTTTTTGGCGCCACCCAGATCGGTGGAGACCGCGGTGATCTTTTCGTTGCTCTCGGTTTGAACGGCGCTCAACTGCGTCGCGAGCTTCTGATCAGAGGCGAGCTGCTCGTTGCGGATCGCTTCGGCGCGGCTGCGGGCTTTGGCGAGTTCGGCCGAGGTGATGCCGATCTTTTGCTGCGTTACTTCGATGTTGCCCTTGAGCTCGGCGAGGCGCGTATTGGCTTGATCGAGCTGCGCGCTGAGAAGCTTGTTCTGGTCCTGCGCTTTGGTGAGATCGGTCTGTAATTGCGACTGCGCGGAGTGTCCAGCGTAAGCGAGTCCACCAACGGCGACGATGAGAACGCCGAAGAGCACGGCGATCCAGCGCGGAGTTCCCGTGTTCGTTTCGTAAGTATAGGACTCCTGCGGAGTCGGGACGTTCGGCGAAATACTCATTCAACCTCCTAGAGGATGGGCCCCAATTTATTGATCGTATCATTGCAAAAACAACAAGAGCAATCGGGGACGGGACTGCGATTCGAAACGCCAACAGAGTGACGACGTAAAGTCGCCTCTACAAAACCTAGAAACACTTGAGCGGTTGGACGGATGCGCGTGTGGTTCAGTTTCGTTTTCAGGTTCCGGGATTCCATTCGGAGAGTTTTGTGTCCTCTGGGACGTCAGTCGCGCTTTCGAATTCGAGCCGATAGCCATCAGGATCGCTGACGCCGGTGACCCACATATTATTGCCGACTTGAGGCTCGCTCGCCGGGATGCCACGAGACGTGAATTCTCGGTACAGGGCGAGAGCATCCTTGCACTGATAGGAGATGCTGACGCCTTGGCCAGGGTTGTTCAGAGGAGGGCGCGAGTTATGCCCTTCGGTGCGGAACTCCTGCAGCATGATGGCGACGGAATCGCGTTCGAGCCAGCACCATTGCAGTTTTTCATCGGGAGTCCATTGTTTTTTCATTTCGAAGCCGAGGCCGGCGATGTAGAAGCGAACGGAATTTTCAATGTTGCGGACAGCGAAGAAGGGGACGGTGAGCTCGATGTTGTTAGCGATTCTGGTTTCGAGTTTCGCGGTCGTTGTCATGCGAGCGCCTCGAGTATTTCACTCTCTCTCAATTGCGATGAAATCCTAACCGTTTTTGCGTGACGTGCTTACCTTGGCTATCGCTGTGCCCGCGTGGGGAAGTTCGGGCCAGCGCGCGTAAATGTTGGTGGTGAGACCGCCGCGCGGGGTGAATTCGCCCTTCACGATACACCATTCGGGCTCGATGGCGGCGACGATGTCGCGGAGCATCTTGTTGACGGCATTTTCGTAGAAGATGCCGAGATCGCGATACGCGAGGAGATACATTTTTAGCGATTTGAGCTCGATGCAGTCTTTGCGCGGGACGTATTGGATGGTGATGGTGCCGAAGTCGGGAAGGCCTGTCTTGGGGCAGACCGAGGAATATTCGGGAAATTTTGTGGTGATGACGTAGTTGGGGAATTGGTTCGGCCAGGTTTCGAGCGCCGGGAGTTTTGTTTTGATGCCGGCGGCGGCGTGTTCGGCGGTGTAGTCGGGCATGTCGATGAGTGACCTCGATTTGGAATTATATCTCGGGTAGTGGAGATGGAAAAATCGCGCCGAGCCAGCAAGAAGTAATGACGCAGCGAAGTGGGGTAAAGAAATAACGAGAGAGAGAAGAAGGAGTGAGAAAGACGAGAGGGGCTTCGCGATCGGGCTGGGCGTTTGGGGCGCAGCAGTGCTGCGCCCTTACATGATCGCGGCGATGGTGCGGTGTCCAGGCGCGAACTGATTGCGGAGAAGGGCACGGCGGTGCCGTGCCCTACGCTGAGATCATTGCGGTGTTAGGGTGATGTCGTCGAAGGCGATGGAGAAGCCGGTGCTGGCGGCGTTTTTGCCGAGGACGGTGAATTGGAAGGAGTAGGAGCCGGCGGCAGCGAAGTTGAAGTTGCCGAGGTCCAAAGTGGAGTAGACG
>JAFAZL010000002.1 GCA_019239815.1 Acidobacteriota bacterium | reverse complement strand
TCTTTGTGATGATGGTTCGCCTCTACAGTGCGACGACCGATCGCGACGCCTTCTTCCTTTCCATCCTCGCGTTCGCAGGAGTCCTCGCCGCCGCCATCCTGACGATCGATACGTTCTTCCTAGTGATGTTTTTCATCTTTCTATTGTTCGGCGTCGCCACATTTGTCGGGATGGAGCTGCGCCGCGGTGGTCGCGGTGCCACGACAGCGGCAATCGTAAGTCCTGCGCAGGAAAAGCGACTCGCGCGAGCGCTCACGGCGGCCGCGGTCAGCGTGGCCCTTGGCGCCATTGCCATCGGTGGCACGCTGTTTTTCTTCTTCCCGCGTTTCAGCGCCGGTTACCTTGGCCGCGCCAGCATGCAGCCTTCGCTGATGAGCGGCTTCAGTGACAACGTCGAACTCGGCCAGATCGGCGAAATCAAGAAGAATCCCGCGGTGGTGATGCGAGTGAAAACGGGTGGTCCTGTCGGCTACGCGCGATTGCGGTGGCGCGGGATCGCGCTCACGACGTTTGATGGCAAGCGATGGTCGACGCCGAATCATCGTCAGCCCATCACACTGACGCCGAACGTCATGGGCCAAATCAATGTCGCGGATCCCGAACAAAACCTGAACGAACCGGGAATCGAATTGAACTACGAAGCGCTCGTCGAACCGATGGCAACGGACGCACTCTTTGTGCCGCCAAACGCTGTTTCGATTCTCGGAGGTTTCAACGGCGAAAGTCCGAATTTGATGAATGTGCGACGCACATATGTGTTTCGCGATTTCACTGGTTCGCTGGCGAATCCGTACCGCAACTACGCGCCAGTTCGCTATTTTGGTGTGTCGCGGCTGCCGACACTTCAGCCTGTGAAGCTTCGCGCGGCGTCGACCAACTATCCCGAAGCGATTCGCGAGACATATCTGCAACTACCATCGCTCGACAAACGCATTCTGCCATTCACGCAGAGCGTGACGGCTCGCGCGACGAATCCTTACGACAAAGCCGTGGCAATTGAAAATTATCTGCGCACACGATTTGCGTACACGCTCGATCTGACCGGCAACGTGGACAAGGATCCGCTGGCAACTTTTCTTTTCAAGACGCGAGCCGGGCATTGCGAATATTTCGCTTCGGCAATGACGATCATGCTGCGCGCGATCGGGATCCCATCGCGTGAGGTCAACGGATTCTTGCCAGGTGAATACAATGATCTCGGCGGCGACTACATCGTGCGGGCCAGCGACGCGCACAGCTGGGTTGAGACGTATTTCCCAGGCACGGGATGGGTCACGTTTGATCCGACGCCAGCGTCGAACGAGCAAACTGGATTGATGTCGCGGCTTGCACTCTATATGGATTGGATGGAATTGAACTGGAACGAGTGGGTGATCAACTACGACTTTGCACACCAAGTGCAGATGGCGCAGAACATGCAACGCAGCACGCGCAACTGGACGGAAGCAGCGCGCAACTGGTTCACACTCGAGGAACAGCGCGGAAAGCTGAAGTTGAGGTCGTGGCTCGATCGTAGCGGGGACATCACCTTTGCGCTTCCAGTCGGACTTGCGATTTTGCTGATATTGATCCGCTATGACGTTTTGGGCCTTGCGGTGAGAAAGCTGCGATTCAATTTTCAGCTGCACCGGCCTTCACGCGGCGCGGCGAATCCGCAGCTGGCTTCGCGATTGTATTCGGAGTTGCTGCGCGTGTTGGCGAAGCGAGGTTTCGCGCGCAAAGAATCGCAGACGGCGCTCGAGTTTGCGGGCGCTGTGAGCGAGCCACGGCTTGCGCCGGTGGTGCGGGAGTTTACGCAAATCTATGCGCAGGCGCGTTTTGGTGGCGCGGCCTGCGACACCGAACGGTTGCGCGGTTTGTTGGCGCAAATCCGAGCGACAGCAAAGTAGCTTCCGTCCTCGCCTCGTTTTCACCAGCTTGAACCCCCTCGCCAATCTGTCGAAAATCGCCGGCTAGGTGCCACATGCTATAATTGAGGTTTGCGGGAATGTGCAGATTTCCCGCTGTGGATGCGGATTTTACGCTTTGAAACCATCGACCAAAGTCGGATTTATCAGCCTTGGATGCCCGAAGAACCTCGTGGATAGCGAGGTGATGATGGGCATTCTTGCGCGTGAAGGCTACGAATTGACGCCACGCGCAGACGAGGCAGAGATTTTGGTGGTGAACACTTGTAGCTTCATCGAGCCGGCGCAAAAAGAATCAGTGGATGCGATTCTGGAGATGGCCGAGCACAAGAAGTTCGGTGCGGCGAAGAAGTTGATTGTGGCGGGATGTCTGGTGGAGCGGTATCGCGATCAAATTCTGGAGCAAGTGCCAGAAGTTGACGCGGTTGTTGGTACTGGCGAAGTCGAGCGAATTATCGAAGCGGTCGAAGGCGATTTGCGCATTTTGCCAGCCGAGCCGCCAGCGTTTCTGTATCACGATCTGACACCCCGCGTGGTGACGACGCCGCGTCATGCTGCTTACATCAAGATCGCGGAAGGCTGCGACCATCCGTGCAGCTTCTGCATCATTCCGCAATTGCGCGGGAAATTCCGGAGCCGCCGATTTGAGTCGGTGGTGCGCGAGGCTGAAAATCTCGCGGCGGGTGGAGCGCGCGAAGTCACGCTGATCGGGCAGGACACGACTTCATACGGCGAAGATTTGGGACTGCGCGACGGACTGGCGCAATTGCTGGAAAAGCTGGCCGGCGTTGAAGAGTTGATGTGGGTGCGCTTTTTGTATGCGTATCCGAATCGCGTGACGCAGAAATTGCTCGACACCATTGCTGCGCATCCGCGGCTGGTGAAGTACATGGACATGCCGCTGCAACATGCGAGCCGAAATGTGTTGGCGCGAATGAAACGCGGCTCGCACGGCGACGCGTTTTTGAAATTGCTGGAGCGGATACGGGCGACGATTCCCGGTGTCACGCTTCGGACTTCGTTTATCTCAGGCTTCCCGGGAGAGACCGAAGCCGACTTCAAGGAGCTTTGCGATTTCGTGAGTGCGGCAAAGCTCGACTGGATGGGCGTGTTCGAGTACTCCGATGTCGACAACGCGGCGAGCTTTGGGCTGGATGAGAAGGTCGATCCGGAAGTTACGGCAGCGCGGCGCGATAAGCTGATGGCGATCCAGAAGAAGATTTCGCGCGAGAAGCTGCGCGCGTTCAAAGGCCGCACGGAAACGGCGCTGATCGAAGGGCCGTCGAAAGACAATCCGCTTGTTTGGGAAGCTCGGTTGGCCGGGATGGCGCCGGACATCGACGGAAAGATTTACGTCACCGACCTCGAACTGCCGGACGGAAGCGGCACGGCAGCGACGGCCGGCGGCGCCGCACGCGTCGAGATCGAAAAGACGGACGCCTACGACCTGATCGGGCGCGTGGTCGAGATTCTGCCGCGTCCCGCCCTGCGGGAATTCACCGCAACCCAACGCCAGGCGATTCCACCCGCCGAAACCCTCACCCGTATCTCCACAGGAGCAGCGCTGCGCGTCTTGGGGTAGTATTAGTCTTCATGCAACGCCGCTGCCCGATTTGCAAGACTCTGAGCGATTCCGAGACAAACGCCAATTTTCCGTTCTGCAGCGAGCGTTGCCGCTTGCAGGATTTAGGTAACTGGTCGGCGGAGAAGTACGTCGTATCGGAGCCGCTCTTTGATGAGAGCGAAGACGAACTGAACGAAGTGCCGAAATCCGATGACATCATCCACTGAAACGACCGGGGCGATGCGCGACGGGCGCGATAAGCCGAAGCTGGCGTTTGCAATCGCGACGGCCGGCGGCGTCGGATATCTCGGGAAGGCGCCGGGAACACTTGGCTCGCTGGTTGGCGTCGCGACAATCGTACTCTGCGCGATTTTCTTTTTGCGGCCGACGTCGCTCGCGGGCTTGTCGCCGTTCCACGTTTTGTCGGACGCGCGCTTTATGGACAAGCATTTCCTCGTGCCCGGCAGCGACATCCACAACACGCTGCTGATCCTGCCTATTTTTTGTGCGTTCGCGCTGCTATTCGTGCTCGGCGCGATCGGAGTATGGGCGTCGGGAACCGCGGCGTCGTATTCGGGCATCAAAGATCCGCAGTTCGTGGTGATCGACGAAGTCGCCGGCCAGCATCTGACTTTGGTGCTGCCGCTGATTCCGATCGCGCTGCCGAATCTGCATTCGCACATGGATTTATCGACGTTTGCGATTTTCACCGCGCTCAGTCTCGTAAACTGGAAATACTTGCTGTTTGGATTTTTGTTTTTCCGGATTTTCGATATCTGGAAGCCGTACCCATTGCGGCGCCTCGAAATGCTCCCCGGCGGCTGGGGCATCATGGCGGATGACTGGGCGGCGGGCGTGTACGCTGCGATTCTGCTGCGCTTCGCGTTACATTTTAAGCTGATCGATTTGCTATGAAATTTGGATTTGGCTCTTCCATGGAAAAAAACGGCGTGCCGCACATTGAGGGCGTGAGCCCTTCGGCAGCGATTCCCGGCGGTGAGATGGTGATTCGCGGGAGCGGGCTTGCGCCACGTGTGGGGCCGCGACCGTCGGTACATTTTGGAGAAGCTGACGCTGGGTTGATGCTGGTCACAGAGAATCGCGTGATCGTGCGCGTGCCGGATGGGGCGAGCGATGGCACGGTGCGCATAGCGAACGGAAATGGGGAGAGCGCCCCGCACCCGGTATCGATCGGATTGCAGATTGCGGACAACCTGCACCCAGTGGGAAATCCCGCGGTCGATCTCGAAGGAAATATCTATGTGACCTTCAGCGGACCACGCGGACAGGCTGTGCCCGTTTCGCTCTATAAGGTCACAGCGAATTACAGCGTGAAGCCGTTCGTTACTTCGCTGATCAATCCGTCTGGGCTGGCACTGGATCGCCATAGCAATTTGTTTGTGTCGTGCCGCAACGATGGGACAATTCACAAAATCACGCCTGACGGCCGCGCGGAGCAGTGGATTGAGGGCATGGGTATTGCGACGGGCATCGCTTTCGATGGCGATGGAAATCTGTACGTTGGCGATCGCAGCGGAACGATTTTCAAAATCAGCCCGAGCCGTGAAATTTTTGTGTTTGCAACATTGGAACCGTCAGTGGCCGCGTATCATCTGGCATTTCATCCGAGCGGCGATTTGTTCGTGACGGGGCCGACGACCTCGAGTTACGACCGCGTGTACCGCATTACGCGAGGCGGTGACGTTTCGTCGTATTATCGCGGGCTCGGACGGCC
>JAFAZL010000787.1 GCA_019239815.1 Acidobacteriota bacterium | reverse complement strand
TTACCCTGGCTGCTCTGCGCAAAGCTGACTGGAGGTGGTGGTTCATCGGCTCGGTCATTCTGCTTCTCTCACTCTGGTTGCTTTGCGATCGTTCCCACGAGGACACGAGCGAAACGCACGACCGTACGAATGAAGCGTGAATTACGCGGTCGAGCTTGTCGCCCGACCCAGCAAGCATTTTGAACACTTCCCACCACAAGCTTTTGAAACAGCTAAGAGAGGTCCTCGGGAGAAGGATTGCGGTGAATCGATACAACAGACTCAAGCAGCGGACCCTTTCGGCATTCGCGAATGCGCAAGGCGCTTGGGTAAAACCTAGCGAAGTGGCGAAAGCCCTTGACTTTCAGCCGGTCCGGTCGATGTGGACGTATCTAGCCAGGCTATGGAGGTTCGGATTGCTTGAAAGGTATTTCGTCGGCAAAGGCACATTGCGCTACAGGATCAGTCGCACAGGTTCAGATCGGCTGCGGTGGCTTCGCTCTCACAACGACTGAGCTCTAAATTTTTCCGTGTGGGGTCGCGGACAACTAGAGGGGGCAATGCAGGACTGACAGACCATGCAACCTCCGACTTAGACGGCACCGCGACCCCGCTCCATCTCCTTCTCGATGCCGGAAAGGAAACAAAGAGTCTGTCTGGGGGGCTGGGGGCAAAGCCCCCAGTGGCCGCCGAAGGCGGCCAGACTGATTCCCACGAATTAGTATCACGTGGGAATCAGTCCAAGATCTCGGACTGTGAGTGAATTCGAGCCAGTCCACGCAACTGAGGATTTGATGAGGATGTTCGATACGATCGCCGCGAAGTTTGAAAAAGGCCCGTACCTACCGAAAGATGCCAGCCGGAATAGGTGGGAAACGCGGACGCGTGAATTTTTCGACTCGAAGCTGGGTATTCGTGTGACTAGCGTTGTGCACAACCTCAACCTTTCAGAGGTCCGAATCGCAATTATGGGTGACGGTGGAGCCCTTCGATTTGAGAGCTCGCTTCCAAAATTCGTGCACGGCAACAATCTCGCAACTGTTATTGATGTAGCGCTGCCGTTGCAGACCTTGCATGCCTGTATCGCAGACTATGTTGACGGTGAGATTCCGTGTCTCGATCACGCTGACTATAGTCGCGTCGACTACTGTCATAACTTTTTTGTTGGCAGCGCTCTTCCAGACTATATCGCCACACTGGGTTCAGTCAGTTTTCTCAAACATCATCGTATTACTGACGCGCACGGAGCCGTGGAGTGGTGGAACGATAGAAGGGGAAGAATGGTCCGCGTATACGATAAACACAAAGAGATTTTGGATGTCGACAAGAAGGATATTCCTGAAGCGAAGGGAGCTCTTCGCTTCGAGATTCAACTTCGAAAAAAATCCCAATTTTTACAACGACGCCTGGCGAAGAAGGATTTGAAACTACAAGACGTGTTGCAGCCGCGTGTCGCTTACGCCTGTTTGGTAGAAACAATCAACAAGATGGGCCTCGATGTGAGATTCATTCAGCGCGATGCGGCCCGCGACATTCTTGACGCCCACTTTTCTAATCGCAAAGCGACGCGGCTTTTGGGGACCTTGCGGCGGTTCGAATCGGAGAGCATAGACGATCTCAAGACTAGGACCGCGCGCAGCACATACTACGCAGATAAGCGCGACCTGCGTGTCTTGGGGTTATTTCCGCCTTCGGCAGGTAATGCCGAATTGCCGCCGCTGAGCCTGCCAAGATTTGAAGATCTGCTGTCGGAAGCTAGCGTAGAGGAGTTGACGAATGCATTCCAAACCTGAGCTGACGCTGATGACGGTTCAAGAAGCCGCGCAGTTTCTCTCCATTTCTGTCTCTACTCTCTACGGCTGGGCGTGGCAGCGCAGAATTCCTTTTGTGAAGGTCGGGCGCTCACTGAGGTTCGACAGGCTCGACCTTCAAAAATTCATTCAATCACATAGGTTCGAAGCTCGTCAGTAGTGGCGCGACCCGTTGCCTTTGCGTAGAATGCGCGGCGCGGCTGGCAAAGGGTGAAAGGAAGCCGCATTTGGGAGTCTTCAAAAGAGGTAGAACCTGGACTATCGATTTCTACGACTCAAATAGAAATCGCGTCCAGCTGTCTTCGCGGAGTACGCGGAAAGCGGACGCTGAAGCCCTTCTAGCCATCAAGCAATCCGAGGTTGCAAGGGGGGTCTACAAGACACCATCGAAGATTTCATTCGGTGAGTTCAGCGGAAAATACATGGACTACGCGAAAGGAAACAAACGGTCCTGGCTTCGAGATGAACAGATGCTAAAACCGCTTACAGCCTTTCTCGGCAAAGAGCGTCAGCTCAGGGAGATTCTTCCTGCCGACATCGAGGGCTTTAAGCTGCATCGGAGAAAGGAAGTATCCGGTTCGACAGTGAACCGGGAACTTGCTCTTCTAAAGCGGATGTTCAATCTTGCGAACGCCTGGGACGATTACCTAGGTTCAAATCCCGTCAAGCGAGTGAAGTTTTTTCAAGAGATCAACAAAGGAAACCGCGTTCTTTCGGCGGAGGAAGAAAGCAGACTTCTCTCGTTCGCTACGCCTTACATTCAGGACATCGTTATCTTTGCTCTGAACACTGGCTTGCGGATCGGAGAAGTTCTCGCGCTCACCTGGAAGAGTGTGGATCTGGAAAACAACCTTCTGACGATCTTTGCCCAGAAGACACAAAAAAACCGGGAAATTCCGATCAACAACAAGACACGTCGGGTCCTGGAATATTGGGCTTTGGGACGCAAAAGTGATTTTGTTTTTTATAACCACGAAACGGGGAATCCGTTTGTAGATCTCGATGCGGGCCTCGAACTGGCTTGCAGAAAAGCCGAGATCGAAGGAATTACGTGGCATCGACTACGGCATACCTTCACAACTCGACTATTGGAAAAGGGAGCGGATCTGGTAACAGTGCAGCAGCTGTTGGGACATTCGACAGTCACGGTAACGATGCGCTATGCCCACCCGAATCTTGTTTCCAAGCGCAACGCAGTCACGAAGCTCGAAAGTTTTGGTGACAGTTTGGTGACAGACTGCACCGAAATGCAGCAATCGAAGTCGAAATTGTCACCAATCATCACGCTAACTGCCGCTTCTAGTTATAATTAGAAACGGAGGAGTGGGTGAGCGGTTGAAACCGGCGGTCTTGAAAACCGTTAGACCCGAAAGGGTCTCGGGGGTTCGAATCCCTCCTCCTCCGCCATATCGGGACTCCTTTCGACATTCATAGGTTCAGCGACGTAAAAAGAAAATGGCGCGGCTTTTGGCTGCGCCATTTGTATTTTGTGTTCAGGCGAGTGGGCAATGCTACTCGCATTTGAGCTGCGAGCTAGGCTTGCGCTAGGTCGTAGCGGTCGTTGTTCATGACTTTGTGCCAGGCGGAGGCGAAATCCTGGACGAAGGATTGGGCGGAGTCGGCGCAGGCGTAGCGTTCGGCGATGGCGCGGAGCTGGGAGTTGGAGCCGAAGACGAGGTCGACGCGGGTGCCGGTCCATTTTGCGTTGCCGGTGGCGCGGTCGCGGCCTTCGAAGACGCCGTCGGTCGGAGTGGCAGTCCATTCGGTTTTCATGTCGAG
>JAFAZL010000612.1 GCA_019239815.1 Acidobacteriota bacterium | reverse complement strand
CTTTCCACTCTTCGGTGTGCTCTCTCAAGCGGGTCTCCCTTGGGCAATACCCATGCTGCACGAACTGGCGGATTCCCACAATCTGTTCAATGTTGAACAACTGCCGGTCTAGATGCTGCCACCGAGTGCGGACTAGCGACTAGGGAGGGTCCGACTGCGTTAGAATCTCCCAGGGTGTTAAATGTATTCTTGGCAGTTAGACTACATCGCTGCTCTGCTTGAAGTTGAGGAGAGCAAGTCTCATCACCGACTGTACGAAGCAATTTCTGCAATCGAGCAACGACTGCTCGCACCGCTCGAACCAGGTAGTCCTGAAGAGCTTGCGCTTCGACAGGCGCAGCGCGTAATCGCCGTGCTGAGAGAGCGTCCCTCTTAGCAGAGAACGCCCCTCAAGTTGCCTACTCCTCACTACGGTCAAATCGGTATTCATAGTACCGCCGCTTGGCTGTATTTTAGTGCGATGGACTGGTTCTCCCCCTCCAACCTCCCGCGCAATTTCTCGGGCGAAATTGGCCCCGGCGAACATATTGCCCAATTTTATGCCGATGAGGCGATACTTCTTGACGCTCTAATTCGTTTCGTTGACAGGGGCCTCATGACGGGGGAGGGCGTGATCGTCATCGCAACACGCGCACATCTTCGCGCCGCTGAGGACCGCTTAGGCAAGTTTACCATTGGCATGGCGATGCATCGTCTTACCGAGACCTACGTTACTTTCGACGCTGACGAAGCGCTCGATAAATTTATGGTGAAGGGCTGGCCCGATGAAGAATTGTTTCTAAAGTTTGTTTCGGGCCTCTTGAGCCGCGCATCCAGTGGCGGTCGTCGAGTTCGGGCATTTGGAGAGATGGTCGCGCTACTGTTGGCCCAAGGTAATGTAGCCGCAACAGTCCGTTTAGAACACTTATGGAACAGAGTATGCAAGCGGAATAGGTTGCCGCTTTTTTGCGCGTATCCGAGTGCGGGCTTCACGGAAACATCCGCTTCCCTAGGTAAGATTTGCGCGGCACACTCACGAATCATCTGAAGCGAGGATTTGGCCTTTCATAATCGCCGTGATACGACATCTTCGAATTGAATTACCCAAGAATTGACGATTGGCCCCTTCAAGACGATCATTGTCCGATGATTCCCAGTTTCACCGAACAGGAAATCAAAGAACTTGTCCGAAAAGTGGACGAACTCCACGCTAGGTTTCCGACGCTGGACGATGATGCACTCTCAGAAGTTTTCTTTGCTGAAAATCGAGCTAGGCTGAATCGTCGGGAACCAGACTCAGCCCGTAAAACGACTGAGCTAGTGATGGCGCGATGGCGCACGCGGCGAACTTGAAACTTGACGAGCGAACGTCATGGTTGAAGTAAAGTCCCGCCAATGAATCGAAGGGCGAAACCCAAACACAACTACTGGCGCGTCGTGATCGTCTATGTTGACGGCGAAACTTCGGGGAATCGCGTCTTCAAAGACTTGGACCGCGCCAAGCGGTGGGCGGCGCGGCAAGAAAAATCGAAGGTCGTGAAGAAGTGCAGGATCGAGCCGTTCACGCGCGAGCCGTATCGATGGCGTCAATCACGACTGGATTAGGCAGAGTTTCAGGGGAAAAATCTTCCGCTCTCAACATGAATCTGCATGGCACGCGGCTGTACAAAAAGTCGGCCATGTCATCCCGCACCTCTTCCGGCAGCGAATCCAGCAACTCTCTGACCGTCATCGTTTTCTGTTCTAGCGGCGCAACACTGTCGTTCATCCTTTCTCCGGTTACCGGGAATACTTTCCACCTATAACTTCGCGCTCCAAATCGGCAATGAGCTTGCGTAAGTTCATCAACAAATCCCGCCGTTCCCCGTAGTCTGCTGCTGTTTTCAGCCTTTCCAACATCGTGGAAATCTGAGCCTGTAGCTGATTAAATCGCTCGCTGGCCATGCCTAATCCCCTTAGATGAGGTCGGTTGAAACGATTGATGAACCCACGGTTACGGAAGGCTGCGAATGTTACAAAATTTTAATCTTCGCAGTACGTCGGACAAGATTGCGGTATTATGTGGTTACTTGATCGAACCCTTTCGTTGCGGGACATCGACCATCCTTTGGCCCGGTGTCCCGCTGTCATCGAAAAACAAAATTGCGAAAAATGACTTGCTCAAGCGAGCCACGGTTGTATCAGCGCCTGCGTGACGACGACCGGCAGATCAGCCCGCCATGTGTCGGTCGAACCAGCCGACAAGCTGCTCTGGATGCTGGCCGAAATGGTTGTAAGCGTAAAAACGTTGATTCGATTGTTCGATCCAGTGCAGTTCCTTCTTCGGCGCGGCCAGCGAATCAAAAATCTCCTGCCCATCTTTCTCCCCGTGAATCAGGAAGTCACGCCGCAATTGAGCCATGAAAGTCGGCACCTTCACGCCCGATCCATACGCCTGCGGACGAAAATCGAAAAGGCTGAATCCTGTGGTTTCGCGGCAGCGCTGATCCAACCGCTTCGACGCCTCTACCGGATCAAGATGCAAATTCTCGGCACCTCGCTCGATGAAGCTTGGTCCAGACACAACGTTGAGCAGCGCGAGAGCGATGATGTTCTTGAACTCCGCAGGCCACTTTGCCATCGCGATGATGGTCGAGTTGCCACCCATACAGCGGCTGAATAAGCTGGTACGCATCTTACCGAGCCTCTCATGCTCACGGGCATAGCGCACCGAGCCCACTACGTCGCGACACTCCAGCAATCCCAACCCGCTAATCCCGCCGTTGCCTTGGCCGCTCCGACCGCAATTCCGTAGATCGTATGTGAGAATGTTGTACCCGGCATCATGCAACGCCTTCAACTCAGGAAGAAAATTAACCTCGAATCCACCGAAGTAGCCTTTGTATTCCGGTAGATGTCCCGGAAATCCGTAGCGATTACACGTCATCGG
>JAFAZL010000514.1 GCA_019239815.1 Acidobacteriota bacterium | reverse complement strand
TTTTCCAGATCGAGCATTCCGCCGTTGGAAAAGTAGTGTTCACGCCTACCGCCCGCGGAATTGGTCATCCGCGCGGTATAGACAACTTGAAATCCCTTGGCCGCGCCAGTAGCGCCTTCATCGATCGGTCCGTAGTCGAACACGGCCGTCAGCGTGTCCCAATTTTTTCGCCCATCGTGCCAGTGATAGATCCCGCCGTTGGCGACGACGCTGCGCGGCCGGGTGAATCCTGAGAACCACTGCACGCTGTCGATCCGCTGCACCATCCACTGATCAGGGATTCCCGACGAAAATGGCCAGAACAGCCGAAATTCGACGTATTTCCTTGCATCGAATGGTTCCGGCGGACGACCCGACAAGAATCGTTTCCAATCTGTATCGGCCTCGCGCAACTGCGATACAACTCGTGGCCGCCGCCAACGTCCCGGCTGGTTGATGTTCCACGTCAGCTCGACGCTGACGAGGTCGCCGAAGGCGCCCGATTTCATGTAGTCGTGAATGCGCTGATAGATCGGAGAACTGCGCCGCTGCGTGCCGATCGCGACAACGCGGTCGGTGCCTTTGGCCGCGGCGCGAATCGCGCGTGCGTCCTCCATCGTGTTGGCGAGCGGCTTTTCGATGTAGACGTCGTGCCCGGCCTTCAGAGCCTCAACGCCTTGCGCCGCGTGCTGAAAATCCGGCGTCGCGATGATGACTGCCTGCACGTCTTTATTATCGAACAGCTCTTCATTATTGCGTGCCGGCGCGATTTGCTTGCCGCCCAGCAACTTCGAGACAAAAACGGCGCCGTCTTCGCGGCGCTTCGACCAAATATCCGAAAGCGCAACAAACTCAAACTTCAGCTCGCCCGCCGACTTCATGAAGGCCGGCGCGAGACTATTCTTAAAGCGGTCGGAAAATCCGATGATGCCGACACCCACGCGGTCGTTGGCGCCCGCAATTCTTGCGTAGCTCGACGCAGCGGCACTCAGAGCGGTTCCGGCCACACCAACCCCGGCCAACTTGAGAAAACTACGCCGGGATCCACTTCCTCGAGCCACGAATATTCCTCCGAACGACGTCTCACTCTGTTCCGAGCGACCTATTGCACGCTCTTCCGGGCGATAGAATGCCACAAGTGATGCCGCAAGTAAGGTATTGCAACTTGGTGGGAATTACCGGGTGAGGAACTTGCAGCGAAATGCCACCTCAGGTACCCTCTCGCCATGAAGAGGTGAACCGCTTAACCGTCCGGCCACCTGGTGCCAGCCTCGATGACGAGCATTTTGAACATAGAAGAACGATTTCGCGCGCAGTTTGGCGGCGCGCCGCGCGTGTTTCGCGCCCCCGGTCGGGTGAACCTGATCGGCGAACACACCGACTACAACGACGGCTTCGCCATGCCGGCTGCAATCGAATTTTATTGCTGGGTGGCCGTCAGTGCGCGAGACGATCGCAAGCTTTCGATTTACTCACACGAATTTTCGGCAGCTGCTGAAGTTGATTTTTCGACAAACTCGATCTCGCCGACGAAATCGTGGAGCGATTACCCGGTCGGCGTTGCGGTCGAGCTGGAGAAAGCCGGTATACCGCTGCGCGGCGCGAATCTCTTGATCGAGAGCGAAGTTCCGATGGGCGCGGGATTGAGCTCGTCGGCGGCGATTGAGGTGGCGACGGCGCTGGCGCTGACGGAGTCCGCGGGAGCGCATCCGGATCGGTTGCAGCTTGCGCGGCTTTGCCGGGCGGCAGAGAACGAGTTTGTCGGCGCGCGTGTTGGAATCATGGATCAGTTTGTGTCGCTGCACGGCGAGAAAAATCACGCGTTGCTGCTGGACTGCCGCTCGCTGACGTTTGAGTCGCTGGCGATTCCGGATTCGGTGAAGCTGGTGATCTGCAACACGATGGTGAAGCACGAACTGGCGTCAAGCGAATACAATCGTCGCCGCGGCGATTGCGAAGAAGCGGTGCGGCGGCTTGCGACAGTGTTACCGGCGATCAAGGCGCTGCGCGACGTCAGCCTCGAGCAGCTCGAGAAACACCGCCATTTGCTTACCGAAGTGATCTACAAACGCGCGCTGCACATCGTGACGGAGAATGCCCGTGTACTTGACAGCGCGCAGGCTTTGCGCGCCGGTGACATCGAGCGATTTGGAAAACGCATGGCAGAGTCGCATCGCAGCCTGCGCGATTTGTACGAGGTGAGCTGCCGCGAACTCGATCTGATGGTCGATCTCGCATTTCAACTCAAAGGCGTTTACGGCGCGCGCATGACTGGCGGCGGATTTGGCGGCGCGACGATCAATCTGGTCGATGCCCAGCATGCAGGTGAGTTCAAAGAGAAAATCGCGAAGGCCTACCGCCACGAGACGGGATTGATGCCGCAGATTTACATTTGCAATCCGGCGGAGGGCGCCGGAGCCGTTTCCTGAGAATGAGCATGGCTCCGCTCGAAAAAAAAGACACGCCACATCGCCGATGGAATCCGCTGCTGCGCGAATGGGTGTTGGTTTCGCCGCATCGCACGCAGCGGCCGTGGCAGGGGCAGGTGGCGAAGCCGAACACGGCTCCTTCGTTGCAATACGATCCGGAGTGCTATCTGTGTCCGGGGAATTCGCGCGCAGGTGGCGTGGCGAACCTGAAATATACGGGCACGTATGTCTTTAACAACGATTACCCGGCGTTGCTGCCGGATATTCATCATTTCGACATCGATGAATCCGGATTGATCGTCGCGCGAAGCGAGCGCGGGATTTCGCGCGTGATTTGTTTTTCGCCGCGACATG
>JAFAZL010000941.1 GCA_019239815.1 Acidobacteriota bacterium | reverse complement strand
CAGTTTGTTCGTAATGATTCTCAAAAACGGAGTGCGTATCGCGGTGCTGACGATGCTAGCAATTCACGTCGACCCGTCGTTTCTCTTTGGCAGGTTGCATCGGGACGGCGGAGTCGTTTTCTTTCTGTTGGGACTCGCGCTGCTCTTGCCGGTGTTGTGGTTGCTGGGGCGGAACGAAGGAGAAAATCTCGGTACGGTTGAAGCGTCCAAAACTCAGTAAATACGCGGTCAAATCGACGTCACGAACGACGGCAATCGTTACTTCTTTTCTGCGTTGTAGTAATACTCGCCGCGCGCTTCCGACTTATCCACCTGATTCATGACGACGCCGAGTAGATTCTTGTCGCGAAATTCGGCTGATGCTTTCTTCGCTACTTCGTAACTGGTTTCGCCCGCCCGCACGACGAAGAGAACGCCATCGCAAAGATCGGCGAGGCTGCTCGCGTCGTGGACCGGCAGCGACGGCGGCGAATCGAGAATGATCCAATCGAACGCCGGCGTCACCGTGTCGAGCAGCACCTTCATCCGATCGCTGAGCAGCAATTCACTTGGATTCGAAACGCGAGTGCCGCACGGAATAAAGCACAGGTTCGGAGTTTCGCTGTTCTGCACGATGCGATATTCGTCGGCTTCACCACGGAGGTAGTCTGAGAGTCCGAGAGTGCTCGGAGCGCCTAGCGCTGTGTGCAGCCGCGGAGCGCGCAAATCGGCGTCAATCAAAAGCGCGCGCTTGTCGGTCTGGCGGATGATCGAGCGCACAAGATTGGTGGCAACGAAAGTTTTGCCTTCACCCTGCGTACTGCTGGTGACTAGCACGCGTCGAAGGTTGCGCATTCCTGCGATTTGGTAAAGACGCGAACGCAGCGTGCGGAATCGCTCTCCCACCACACGACCACTTTCGCCGGCGAGAGAAGCGCGCAAAGTCGAATCGGCTTTCCATTCCGGGTGCGTGCAACGAGCGACTAATTCTTCGAAATGAAGGGTCGTACCGCGGTCGTTGAAACGCTCGGTTTGACGCGGACGCACGACTTCTTCGGCAATTTTGTTCGAAGGAGTTGCTGGCTCGTACGGGGGAGCAACTGTCATTCGCGCGGCTTCGTCGCGAACCGCAGGGCGCGGATTCGCGCTCTTTTCCTGCTCCGCTCTTTTCAACGCTTCGTGGATCCTGCTCATCAGTTCACCTTAATTTCGAGAATTTCCGCGCTCGACTTGGCGGGCTCAGTCAGCACCGCTGCCTTGCAATGCGCCTTCGCCAAGCAAGCCCTGTTTGCCCAGGTTGCCCGGCGCTTCAAGAACCGGAATCATCGCGAGCACGGGAAGATTGAGGCAGACTTCCGCGTCGCGCTCCGTGTGCATCGACTTGTCGAGCAGGGCAATTAGATAAAGAATGCCGACGCTGATGATCAAGCCGATGCCAAGTCCGCCACCCGCAAAGTAAGTCTTTTTCGGGAAGGACGGTTTGTCGGGAAGGCTCGGGGCATCAAGCACACGGAACTGCTCGCTCTCTTGCTGATGCTCCAAGTCGGTCGCCATTGCTGACTGCTCGCGCTTCTTGAGCAGGTCGTTGTAGAAGTCCTGTGCTGTCTGATAGTTACGGGTGATTTCTTTAAGCTGCTGCTCGACCACCGGGCTGGCCTGGAGGCGGCCCTGAAGCTGTGTGATCTGCTCCTGAATCTGAGCTTGGCGGCGCGTCAAGTCGCTGATGCTCAAGTCGTCCTGCCGAAGCTTGGCACGAAGCTGCTGCACCTGGAGCGAGTCCACCTTTGGCGTCGGCGTCGCATTCTCTTCCGGCTTCGGTGCGGCCGACATCCGTTTCTTGAAGTCGGCAATCTGGTTTTTGAGCTTCACGACGTCGGGGTGTTCAGGCGTGTACTTCGCCTCGAGCGCGCTGAGTTGCTGTTCGAGCTCCGCCAACTGGCGGTCCGGTGTCTCGGCACTGTTCTGGAAGATCGGAGAAATGATCGCAGCGCTCGCTTCCTGCTGACTGAGGAGCGATTCGTTGAAGGTTTTGTCCTGCTGCGCCCGGCTGAGCGCCTGAACGTTGGCTTCAAGCTGCGCGTTCAAACCGTTCAACAAGTTGAGGTTGGTCTGCTCTTCTTCCGGAAGCGAACCCAAGTATTGCCGCTTGAAAGCAGCGAGTTTCTGGTCTTGTTCGTCGAGCTTGCGTTTCGCTTCATCGAGCTGGCTCGTCAAGAACGAAGTCGTCTGCGCTGCCTGCTGCTCGCGTTCACGCGTGTTTTGCTGCATGAACATTGAGGTAATTTCGGTGCATATCTGCTGCGCGGTCTGTGGGTTGTCGAAAACGACGTTCACCGTGAAGCCAGGCAGACTGTTGTGCGATGTGCCGGGCATCGATTCGATCGGCTTGATCGTGATGGCCGTTCGAAGCTTCTGTACGAGATCTTCCATGTGTAGGCGCTGGCGGTCATCCGCATACAGTCCGAATTTTTCGATGATGGGTTCCAAGCGGCTGCGGCTCAGAATCTGTTCCTGCATTGACGCCAAGCGGTGATTCAAATCGTCTGTGACTACAGGCTTGACGTATTCCGTTGGGACGCGCGGCTGATCAACCAGGACGAGAGTCTCCGATGTGTACTTCTTCGGCAGAACGAGCGCGGCGCCAAGGCCAATCGCGCCGCAGCCAACAATGGCGATGGGCAGTATCCACCAGTACGCGCGAAAGACTCGCCGCACTTCAGAAAGAGTAATTTCACCGTTTCGAATCATATGATCTCGTGTGTATCCCTGAGTCGGGTCGCCTGGCCACGATTGGCAGCAAAGCGAGCAAAAATGTCACGATTCCGGTCGGACAATGAGCACGCCTCCTTCCAGCGACCCCTGCGGTATAAAGGGGGTTTCCACTGCGCTAA
>JAFAZL010000451.1 GCA_019239815.1 Acidobacteriota bacterium | reverse complement strand
CCACGGTTGAATTGCCAAAACACCAGTTGGGAAGCGAATCTGTTGAACTCTTGATTCGCCGCATCGAAGGCGACAAAGGGAAGCCGGTCCTGCTGAAGCTGCAGCCGGAACTGCGTATCCGTGAGTCGTGCGGATTTTCACAATTCGTTTCCGCTGCGCATTCGACCGACGCAGCGTAGTTCGCGCCACGAACTAAGTTTCGTTCAAGGTGAAGATCTTGGGTCGCACCGTAAACATCCGCGTCTTCGCGGCAGCGTAAATCAAGCCGAGCAGCAGCCATCCCACGCCCGCGTATTTCGTCCAAGTCTGCAACCCGAGCAGCAAGCCAAAACAAAACACGGCGCCGAAGCCAGGAACGAAAGCGTCCCGAAAGAATTTTCTTCGGCTCGCGCTTTGCGAGAACCAAAAATAAAGTAGCGCCGCGACGTTCACCGCAGTGAACGCGAGCAGCGCGCCGAACGTGACCATTTCGGCGGCACGCTCCCACGGAATCGTCAGCACCGCGACGTAGGCGATTCCGCCGACGATCCACTCGTTGTAGACGGGATTGCCGCCCTTCGGACTCAAGTGACCAAAGACTTTTTTAGGGATGACTTCATCGCGGCCCATGCAGTAGAGGAGGCGCGCGGCGCCGACGTGTCCGGCCAAACCGCAGGCAAGGCTTGAGACGATCAGGACGAGACCATATGCCGAAAATAAAATTGCGCCGCCGGCGATTTTTGCTACGTCCATGAAGGCGGTCTCCGCGTTCGTGAGCGTCGTGTAATCCGGCGAAACGATCTGTGCGAGGTAAACCTGAAGGCCACTGAAGAGGCCGGTGAAAACGCAGACGAGGACTGCGGCGAGGAGCACGTTGCGCCGCGGATTCTTCACTTCTTCGGCGAGAATCGAAACGCCGTCGAAGCCGATGAAGACGAGCGCGGCGAACGACGTGCCTGCGGCGAGCGCGCGCAAATTGAAAGTTGCGGGATCGTAGATCGGATGTGTCGTGAAGAGTCCGCCGGCGCCTTTGTGCAGGACGATGTAACGAAAAGCCTGCACCAAAAAGACCGCGGTGACCAGCGCCATGAAGCCGAGGAGAATTTCGTTGGTGCGCGCGTTGAACTTGATGCCTTGCACGGTCATCAAGGTGATGAGCCCGACAGTGATTGCTGCGAGAATGGCGAATGGAATTTGCGGCACCATGCGACGGATCGCGAGAACGGCGTAGAGCGCGTTCTGAATCGGTTGGAAAAGATATTCGAGAAACATCGTCCAGCCGAGAATGAATCCGACGTGAGGATTCATCGTCTTGCTGACATACGAGTAGACCGAACCGGACGACGGATAGATGCTGGCCATGCGGCCGAAGCTGACGGCTGTGACCGACATTGCGACCATCGCAAGCAGAAGAGTTGTTGCGGCGTGACCGTGCGAGAGAACCTGCGCTTCGCCGAAGAGCGGGACGGCGGCGATCGGTGAGGTCAAAACGATGCCGTAGTAGACCAGGTCCCACAGGCTCAGCACGCGTTTGAGATGCGGTTGTGAGTCGGGCTGAGGAATCGCCTGGTTGGTGGTCACGCTATTTCGTCTCGTCCGGTCCGGAATTCGTTCCGAAAAAATAGCGTTCTTTGACCCGGGCTTTTTCGTATTCGGCGCGCGCGGTTTTTACGGCGTCGATTTCGGACACTTCGGCGACAGGAACGTCCCACCAGGATTCGTAGCCGGAGACGCGCTCGCCGATTTCGGTTTCGACGACGATTACTGAGGTGCGGGACTCGTTTCGTCCACGCTCGAGGGCTCGCTTGAATTCTTCAATTGTGTTGGCGCGCACGGACCATGCGCCGAGGCTTTCCGCGTTGGCGCGATAGTCGATTTGAATTGTGTCGCCGTCGTAGCACCCGTTTTTGGCATAGCGATAATCGGTGCCCATGCCTTCGTTGCCGAGACTGCGGCTCAGGCCGCCGATGCTGGCGAAGCCGTGGTTGTCGACCAAAATGACGTTGAGTTTTAGCCCTTCCTGTAGAGACGTGACGAGCTCCTGCGGCATCATCAGATACGAACCGTCGCCGACGAGCACGTAGACGTCGCGATCGGGCCGCGCCATTTTTATGCCGAGGCCGCCGGCGATTTCGTAGCCCATACAGGAGTAGCCGTACTCCATGTGGTAGCCGCCGGGTTCGCAAGTGCGCCAGAGTTTGTGCAGATCGCCGGGCATGCTGCCGGCTGCGTTGACCATGATGTCGGCCGGCTTGGTGAAATCGTTTACCGTGGCGAGCACTTCGCTTTGCGTAAGTTTTCCGGCGACGCGAACGCCGTAGATGCGCTC
>JAFAZL010000423.1 GCA_019239815.1 Acidobacteriota bacterium | reverse complement strand
CTCTACGTGATGACGCTCATCACCGGCACCGGCTCCGCGATGTATTGGGCTTGCGTCAACGCGCTCGTGCAGGAAGTCATGCCGCCCAATCAATTCACCGGCGCCAACGCCGCCGTCCTGATCGGTGTGCAGAGCGGCATGCTCATGGCAGGCGCGTTCGTCGGCTTCATCTACGACTCCATCGGCATCGCAGGCATTCTTGCGATCGATGGCGCCACATACGTGGTCTCCGCGTTTTGCCTCTATCAGATGCGCCGCGGCTACGTATCACCGCGCCCGCGTTACGCCAGCGTTAAAACGCCCGCTTCCTCCCGCGAATATTCTGAGGCCACCGAAGCCACCGCGCTCGCCCTCGAGTCTGGCGGAAATCCCGAAGTCGCCGAAGCTGGCCTCTCCCTATCCGTTTTTGAGGACCTCAAAGAAGGCTTCGCCTATCTCAAAAAGCAGCCGCAAGTCCTCGCGCTTGGCATCACGCACGCCACCATGATGGCCGGAGTCGTGAGCGCCAACGTCATTCTTGTCGCGCTCGCCAACGACGTCCTCCATGCCGGCGCACGTGGCCTCGGCTATCTCGAAGGCGGATGGGCCATCGGCGCGATCACCGGAGGCTTGCTCGCCAGTCAGCTCAACGACAAACTCCGCATGTCGTTCTACGTCGGCTGCATCGCCGTCCTATGCGCTGGACACATCATCGTACCGTTCGTCGCTTTCGTCATCGGCGCTGTTACCATTCAAGCCGTCTTCGGATTCTGCCGCGCCGTCTCCGGCGTAGTCGCGCAATCCACATTAATGATGATCGTCCCGCGCCATTTCATGGGCCGCACGCAATCCTCGATCGCGATCGTCACTACCGTCCTCCAGGTCCTGATGAGCTTCGCCCTCGGCTGGGTCGCCCAGCGCATCAGCCTCTTCGCCGGATTCTCTCTCCTCGGTCTGATGTACGCCGGCGCCGGAGCCTTCGCCACCCGCGCCCGCCAACTCCTCACCCAAGACTCCTGAAATGGACCCCGGTTCGCGTTACCGCGCTAGCCATTCGTCGCTCTTGTCCTCTCTGTGCCCCCTGCGAACTCTGTGGTAAATCCTCTTCGTATTGCCTCAATCGCAAACGTATAATCCCCGCATGCAAAAATCCTGGCTTATCTGCTTCCTCGCTGTCGTTACAGTCGCGTGCAATCAAACTCCCCAACAACCCGCCGCCCCACCTTCCGACGCCCACGTGAAAGCGCTCGCCGACACCTACCTCGCCGCTTACCTCGACCGCAATCCCGAACAAATCACCCTCTTCGGCATCCCCAACCAGCGCCAAGACAAACTCACCGACAATTCCGCCGACGCCATCAAAGCCTGGCAAGCCCGCGAAGACGCCTGGCTCGCCGAAGTAAAACAAATCGACCCCGCCACGATCAGCGCGCCTCCCCTCCGCGCCACCTACGCGATACTCCGCGAACAACTCGAAGGCCCCATCGCCCTCCGCGCCTGCCGCAACGAACTCTGGACCGTCAGCCAATTCGTTAACGCCTGGCAAGTGCAAGACGGCTACATCGTCACCATTCAACCCGTCGGCACCGACGACGCCCGCAAAGATGCCCTCGCCCGCTGGTCCCAGCTCCCCAAATTCATCGACAACGAAATCGCCAATCTCCGCGAGGGCATCAAGCAGGGCTACACCGCGCCCAAAGGCAACGTCCGCATCACCATCGACCAGTTCAACACGCTCCTCACCGGCCCAATTTCCGCCTCCCCATTCGACTCACCTTCCACGCGCGACAAAGACCCCGAGTTCAAAAAGTCTTACGACGCCCTCGTCAAAGATCAAATCAATCCCGCGCTCAAAAAATATCGCGACTTCCTCGTGAAGGAATATCTCCCCGCCGCCCGCGAATCTATCGCCGTCTCCGCCAATCCCAACGGCGCCGCATGTTACGACGCCTCCGTCCGCTTCCACAGCTCGCTGCCCGTCCCCGCCGCGCAGGTCCACGAGATCGGCCTGAAGAAAGTCGACGAAATCGCCGCCGAAATGAAAGACATCGCCGAAAAATCCTTCCACACCAGCGACGTCCCAGCGCTCCTCACCAAGCTCCGCACCGACAAACAATATTTGTTCAAGGATCGCGCCGCTCTAATCGCCTACTCGCAGGCCGCACTCACGCGCGCAAAAGAAAAAGTCCCCGCCGACTTCGGCCTCTGGCCCAAAGCCGACGTCGTCATTCAGCCCTATCCCGCCTTCCGCGAGAAAAATGGCCCCAACGAATACAACTCACCTGCCGAAGACGGCAGCCGCCCCGGCGTTTTTCTCATCAACGCCTATCAAGCCGAAAAACAAAGCCGCGTCGAAGCCGAATCCACCGCATTCCACGAAACAATTCCCGGCCATCACCTGCAAGGCGCGATCGCGCTCGAGAATAAAAACATCCATCCGCTCGGCCGCTACCTCGGCAACAGCGGCTACGGCGAAGGCTGGGGCCTCTACTCCGAACGCCTCGCCGACGAACTCCATCTTTTCTCCGACGATGTCGAGCGCCTCGGTATGCTCTCCGATCAACAACTTCGCGCCGTCCGGCTCGTCGTCGACTCCGGCATCCACACCAAAAATTGGACGCGCCAGCAAGCCATCGACTACATGCTCGCGCACACCGCCGAAAACCCGCACGACGCCGTCTCCGAAATCGACCGCTACATCATTTATCCCGGCCAAGCCACCGCCTACATGCTCGGCGCCATTGAAATCCGGAAGTCTCGCGACGCCGCCCAACAATCCATGGGCCCTCGCTTCGACATGAAACAATTCCACGACCACGTCCTCGAAGACGGCGCCGTCCCCCTCTCCTACCTGAAAGAAAAAATCGCCGCCTGGTCCCAATCCAAATAACTGCGAAACGATTTCGTCTAGCAATTTCGAACCTCGCCTAGAGCCAGCTTTGGGTGCCGCACCCTCAGATTTAAGAGGGTGCGGATTTTCCGCTCCCCACCACTCAACGATCCATTTGTCTCAAACACCCGCAAATGTCATTCCGACCGAAGCGAGCCGACGCTTTTGTTTTTCGCGTTCGCTCCTGCGGACGTGTCGGCTCGCGCAGTGGAGGAACCCCGGCTCGATC
>JAFAZL010000917.1 GCA_019239815.1 Acidobacteriota bacterium | reverse complement strand
GCAAGGCGGATTTACGCTGGCGAGCGAACAGCCGGCATACGTGTTTGGAAACTACAACGCGAACGCAGGGGGCTTCGGCGATCCGCATGCGGCGGCCGCAGTGATGGGCGATACGGTCACATTGCTTTCAAACAACTGGACGGATCTGAACAGCTTCAAGAGTCCGGCGACAGTTGCCGGGCGCGCGGCAGTGACGAGCTACTATCGAGTGGCGATCGCCTCCGGGAAGAACATCAACTTTCCGCAGCCTGGGTTTGCGGGCGTACCGCAGGACTTCGGGACCGATGGCGGCGTGCACAACTTCCTGCGCTATCTGGAAAATTGGGGCGGGCAAACGCTGAACTATAAAGGCTCGATGGTGAGCTTGTTCTATTCGCAGTATGCAACCGGCGTGTTCAAGTGTTGCGGGACTGTGTATTCACCGCCCACGCGCGCGTATGCGTTTGATACGGATTTTCTGGATATGTCGAAGCTGCCGCCGGGGACGCCGAAGTTCAGGGATGTGGTGAACGTGGGATTTCAGCAGGTTTATTAGAGTGACGGCGGCTTAGCACGGCAAAACCAAGGAAAAAGCGAATCGTGCACGCGTTAACGCCCGGGCAAGCTGGGGCGCAGCGGTGCTGCGCCCGTACACAGAGGTGCGCCTACACATGAAGAGAAGAGAGAAAAGATAACGCAGAGAAGCGGAGTGGTGCTGAAATTCGGAGTCAGTGCCGACGGCTAGGGGAGCGGAAGGGCGAGGCGTTGGCGGGCGTAGTCGCACCAGGGGCTGGTGGGGTCGAGCTTTATGTAGTGTTGCCAGTGCTGGCGCGCTTCGAACGCTGAGCCGAGCTTGTCGCAGACAAACGCCAGGTTGTAGTGAGCGTCGGGGTAATTGGGGTCGATGCGAACGGCGATGCGCAGGTGGCGACGCGCTGCTTCGAGATGGCCTAGTTCGTCCAGAACGCTTCCCAAATTGAAATGAGCTACGGCGTTGTCGGCGTCGTTTGTGACGGCGCGCAAGAAGCATGCGGACGCGTTTTCCAGGTCGCCCTGTTCGTAGGAAAGCATGCCGAGATTGATGAGCGCTTCGATGTGCGTCGGGGTGATAGCGAGGACACGGCGGTAGGCGTCGATCGCTTGCGGATGTGTTTCGGCATCGGATTCGTATTGCAGCGCTAAAGCGAACCAGTCGTTGGCGTTGCGCTCGGGCATGACGCGGACTTTGTCGCGGAGTTCGCGGGTGTCGAAGTTGAGGACGAACTGGCCGGAGATGGGTTCGAGATGTGCACCGTCGTGGTCAACGATGACGTCGCGGCCATTAGAGAGGATACGGAGTTCGGTGAGCGGCTTTTCGACTTTGGAGAGCTTTTGATTCAGAGCGGCGAGCGCGAGGCGGAGACGGTTGGCGGAGACGCCGCTTTCGATGAGTTGCTTGGCGGTGCGAAGGCTGATCAAGTCACGGAAATCGTAAAAATTGTCACTGGCAGTTTTGCGGGGGGAAACGATGCCGAGTTTTTCCCAATAAGAAAGCTGTTTGTCGGTGATGTCGATTAGGCGAAGGAATTCGCTTCGAGAGAATCGTTCGGTGGCGCCCATCGATTAAGTAGCTCGCATTTCTAGCAAGCGCGTGCAGATGGCACGGTGTGACATCGGGCGCGGAGCGCTTTAGGAAACCTGGTAAGCCGACCATTCGAGTGCGGAAAGCGATGACGCTCCGCGGACAACGCCCATCGGTACAAATACCATGCGGGGGAGTTTGATGCAAAGGGAGGGAAGGAAGAAGTTGACAGTCGACGGTTGAAAGTTGAAAGGGAAGAGCGGGCGGGCGGGAGTGGGTGCGTACCAGCGCGACTGAGGGCGTGATTATACCGGGCGGAGCAAGCCCCGCCCCTACAACTAAATGCGGTCGAGCCCTAGCCGGCGGAAGATTTTTTGCGTTTCTTTTCGGGCGCAGCGGCTTGGGCTTGCGCGGAGACGGCGCGGACCGGGGGCTTCTTTCCGCCGGCGGTGGTTGGGGTCTTTTCGGCGATGCTCTTTTTGAGGGCTTCCATCAGGTCGATGACGGGAGCGAGCTTCGGATGCTCGGCGGTGGCGATCTCCTGGCCCTGGCGCTTGGCCTCGATCATCTTCTCCATGCTTTCCATGTAGTTGTCTTTGTATTTTTCGGGTTCGAACTTAGCGGCGAGGCTTTCGATGAGCTGCTCTGCGAGTTTTTTCTCGGCGGGCTTTGGCTCGGAGGCGGCGTCGATCTTGCCGTACTCGGCGACTTCTCGGATCTCGTTCGTATAGAACATCGTGTGGAGGGTCATACCCTTTTCGCGCGGGCGAACGACTACGATGTGTTCGCGCTGGTGCATGGTGAGCTTGGCGATGGCGGCGTAGCCGGACTCTTCCATGGCGTCGAGCAGAAGCTGGTACGCCTTGCGGCCTTCGTCTTCGGGCGTGACGTAGTAGGAAGTGTCGTAATAAAGCGGGTCGATCTCATCGACCTTTACGAATTCGAGGATTTCCATCGCGCGGGCGGACTGCGGCTCGATCTTGTCGAGTTCCTCTTCGTCGAAAAGAACGTATTGGTCCTTTTCGTATTCGTAGCCCTTAATGATTTCGTTGCGGGGAACCTGGCGCTCGCAGTGCGGGCAGTACAAAGGCATGCGGATGCGCGTCTTGCAGACGTTGTGGAGCTGGTTGAGGCCGATGCGCTCGGTGCGCGCGGCGGAGAAAAGCCGAATTGGGATGGAAATCAACCCGAACGTGAGATAGCCCTTCCAGACCGAAGTCGCCATTGCCGCTGCTCCTTAGAGGTGGCTTACGAGTTCTGCGGGCGCGCAGGGGTACCAAGGTTATTCGGCAAAAACCGAAGTGACAAGGCGAATCCTAGGCGAAGCACCAACTAGTACACGTCTGGTCCTGTGCCCCTGTAAGAACGACGGGGCGCAGACGAAACCGTTTCTGATGAATCCAAGGTGACAGGAGAGTGCCGGCGTAAGTTGCTATGGCGCTAACGAGATATACCAACTTTTGCACACGGCGTCAGTTGCGCTTCTTGCAGCGGCGAGCGGCGCTAACATAAAATTGTAGCTTGAGCGTCTCGGGTAGAGGCGTTCCCTGCCAGAAGCCTGCGGTACAGAAGTCGGATAACAAACCTGAGGGCAAGCCGAGCATTGCGCACGGTCGCCTTGAGGCCGAAATTCGGCTGAGGTTTAGAAAACGAGGGATCGAGTGGCCACACCACTGGAAATGTGGGTCGAGGAGTCGGCGCGGCTCACGAAACCGGACCGAATCGTGTATTGCGATGGGTCGGAGGCGGAAAATCGCCGGATCCTGGAGGAAATGCTGCGCGGCTCCGATTCGGTCACGCTGAACGAGAAGACATATCCCAACTGTTATTTGCACCGAAGCAGCCCTAATGATGTTGCCCGCACCGAACACCTGACGTTTCTCTGCGCTCCTGAAAAGGATGATGTCGGCCCGACGAATAACTGGATGGATCCGGCGGCGGCGAAATTCAAGATTGGCGCGCTGCTCGATGGCGCGATGCGCGGGCGAACGATGTATGTGGTGCCGTACATCATGGGGCCGGTGAATTCGCCGATCAGCAAGGCCGGCGTTGAGATTACGGACAGTCCTTATGTTGTGGCAAACATGCGGATCATGGCGCGGATGGGGAAGGTGGCGACGGATCGTATTGGCAATTCGCACGACTTCGTGCCCGGACTTCATTCATTGGGCGATCTCGATCCGACTCGACGCTACATCGCGCACTTCACCGACGAAAAGTTGATCTGGAGCGTTGGCTCCGGCTACGGCGGCAACGCGCTGCTTGGGAAGAAGTGCTTTGCACTGCGCATCGCCAGCGTGATGGCGCGCGAGCAGGGCTGGATGGCCGAGCACATGTTGATTCTTGGCCTGGAATCGCCCGATGGGAAAGTGACGTATATGGGCGCTGCGTTTCCGAGCGCTTGCGGGAAGACGAATCTGGCGATGATGGTTTCGGCGCTCGAGAGTCAGGGCTATCGCGTCTGGACTGTCGGCGACGATATCGCGTGGATGAAAATTGGCGACGATGGATATTTGCACGCGATCAATCCGGAGGCGGGATTTTTCGGCGTAGCGCCGGGAACCGGCATGAAGACGAATCGCAACGTGATGAGTGCGTTGCGGCAAAACACGATTTTCACGAACGTCGCGATCACACCGGACCGCGAACCCTGGTGGGAAGGCATCGGCGGTCCGCCGCCGAGCGGACTGATCAATTGGAAGAATGAGATTTGGGACACGTCGAAGGGGGCTGCGGCGCATCCGAATGCGCGGTATACAGTGCCGGCGCATCAGTCGCCGAGCATTTCTCCGAAGTGGGAGGCGCCAGAGGGCGTGCCGATCTCGGCGTTTATTTTTGGCGGACGAAGGGCGCGTGTGGCGCCGCTTGTGTATGAGTCGTTCGATTGGCAGCATGGCGTGTTTGTGGGCGCGACGATGGCCAGCGAGACGACGGCGGCTGCGACGGGGAATGTCGGCATCGTGCGGCGCGATCCGATGGCGATGCTGCCGTTCTGCGGATACAACATGGCGGACTATTTTGGGCATTGGCTCGAGATGGGGAAGAAGATTCCGAAGCCACCGAAGATTTTTCATGTGAATTGGTTCCGCAAGGGCGCGGACGGGAAGTTTTTGTGGCCAGGATTCGGCGAGAATGTGCGAGTGCTGAAATGGATTTTGGAGCGCGTCGAAGGGCGCGGTGGTGCGGAAGAGACGCCGATCGGGTTCGTGCCGTCGCGGAATGCGCTGACGCTGGACGGTCTAAATTTGTCGAGCGAGACGGTGGACGAACTTCTGGAGGTCGATCCCGAAGATTGGGAGCAGGAATTGGTGGATAGCAAGGAGTTCCTGAACAAATTTGGCAGCCGGCTGCCTCGGGGGATTCGCGAGGAACACGACAAGCTGTCGGGGCGGCTCGGGCATTCGGCTGGCGTCGCGCGGTAGACGCTGATCGACACTCGTCCGCGCAGTCGCGCGGGCATATTACAAAACCTTCCAAGACTTTTTTTGCCGGAGCTAGAGAATGTTGCGGATTTCCGCGTCGATGGCGAGGTGCGTGGCAGGGACGCCGTCGATGTGATATTTCTCGCCTTCGGTTTCGGTGAAATCGAAGTAGCGGCTGATGTGGTAGTCCTCGTCGTAGTCGGTGAGGAGTTGCTCGGTTTCGGGCTTGCTGAGGCCGAAGCTCGAGAGCGGGATGGCGACGCCGAAGCCTCCTGCGAGCGATTCGTATTTGGCGACCAACTGTTGCAGGGTCATGATCGGTGCGCGACGCGGTTCGGCGGCCATGTTCGAGGCTCCCTGGCATTAGTCTACGCCCGAATCGATGCAGCGGCGTCTGAATCTGACTAAAAGTAACTGATGCGTTTGGACCGAATGAACAAATTCGCTACTATCAAGGCGCGATCCAATTCGATGGAGGAACGACATGAGCATTGCCGTGGGACAGAAAGCGCCCGACTTCACGTTGCAGAATCAGGATAAGAAAGAAGTGAAACTCTCGGACTACGCGGGAAAGAAGAACGTGGTCCTAATGTGGTATCCGCTGGATTGGAGCCCGGTCTGCACCAATGAGCATGCGTGCGTGGTGAACGACATGAAGACGTTTGACACGCTCGATGCCGAGGTGCTGGGCATCAGCGTGGACAGCGTGTGGTCGCACAAGGCGTATGCCGAAAAAATGGGGATCAAGTATTCGTTGTTGGCAGATTTTCACCCCAAGGGCGATGTCAGCGCGAAGTATGGTGTCTACCTGGCCGATAAGGGAATCACGGGCCGGGCAATCGCGATCGTGAACAAAGAGGGGAATGTGGCGTGGTTCAAGAACTACGACATTCCAGTGGTACCGGACATCAAGGAAGTTGCGGCGGCGTTGACGCAAGTGAAGTCGGCGACGGCGTAGTTCGAGAATTTGCTGCGCGATTCGAATCGAAAAAGGCACGGCTCTGCCGTGCCTCTTTTTTGCGCTACACACCGTTCAGCATCGCGGCTTGAAGCAATGGCGCCAGGAACCACAGCGCGAGCGTCAGCGCGCCTGCAGCGATGAGCGGAATTCTAAGTGGTCCCGGACGCAGCGCGCCGAAAATTCCGGCTCCGATCGCAATCAACCCGACGAGCACCTGCATCGTTATTGCACTCCAATAAGCGTCGAGACCGGGAATTGTCCCGCCGATCCACGCGAGCACTGTGCTGCTTGGGAATCCAGGGACGCGAAAGAGAAATGCGATCGTAAGGCAGAGCAACAGCGGCGCTGCGAGCCAATAGTCTTTCTTGCGGTCGGGTACGACATGCCGAATTTCGTGATCGACGCTCGGGAATGAACCGGGCTCAATTGGAAATGGCGCCGCATCTTCGGGCAGCAGTCGAGCCCAAGCAAATGCGAGCGGCGTGCCCGCAGCGATGAGCAACGCCACTAGCGCGGCAAATGCGAGACGATG
>JAFAZL010000091.1 GCA_019239815.1 Acidobacteriota bacterium | reverse complement strand
TGGAAGTCTGGTTCTATCTCGAATAGGAACCGCGGCCGAGAGGCCAACACACGCGCCGAAGTATCAGAAAGAACTTACACCCGCGCTCCTCCGCAGCGCGCCGGGAGAGCTTTTGCCCTCTTGACAAAGACCTATCATGGAAGTCGCATTAACGGACAAGTGGAATTCGTCCCAGCGCATTGCGTCTCACACCAAGGGTTCCTAAACACGTAAACGGCCCTTCCGTTGGTCGCAATCGATCCTGCCATTCGGTCCCGATAAGTCGAATTGACCGCACAAGTGTGTGAATTTCCCTAGGCTTGTCTCCTGGGGAAATCGATTGCTGACAGGTGCTCGGAATTAGACTCGTGAAATATCGCGAAGGCGCGCCCGCAGCTTTTCCAGTTCGATGCGCTGCTCCGCCATCGTCGCTTCCATTCCCTGGATGATTTTCTCGGGCGCCTTGCTGCGAAACGTTGCGTTGTTGAGCTGATTCTCTTTCGAAGTGATCGACTTTTCCAACCCTTCGATCTCTTTCCGCAATCGCGCCTTTTCTGCATGGGTGTCGATCGCATCGGTGGAATGCGCGATGCGCACGTCGAAGCGCGCGGTCGAGCGGACGGTGGCTCCGGTTTCGGAGAGCTTGGCGGCCGATACCTTCAAATCCGACAAGATGGCGAGCCGCTGCATGCCATCGCGATTGCGCTCGACCGTGTCACGGATGTAGCCGTAGGAGCTGTGGAACTCCGCAGCGATTTTCTTTTTGGGGTCGAGTTTCATCTCCGCGCGGATATTTCGGATTTCGCCGATCGTTTCCTGAATAAGCGCGAACTCGTGCGCGCGAGGCTCTTCGCCGGTCTTGCGGCGATTCGTCGCAAAATCTTGCAGCGCGATGGATTTAGCGCCAGCCTGTTGCGGCAGTTGATGCCACAGTTCTTCGGTCAAAAACGGCATGAACGGATGCAAGAGCCGCAAGGCATCGTCGAACACCGCGAACAAATTCTTCCACGCCACTTCGGCGCGTTCTCGGTCCGCATTCAATAGATCAGGCTTGATCCATTCGATGTACCAGTCGCAGAAGTCGCCCCAGAAGAATTGGTAGACGGTCTGAGCCGCTTCATGGAAACGATAGCTGCGCAGGGCCGTGTTTACCGTCTCGCGTGCCGACGTAAGCCGTTCGAAAATCCACTCGTCGATCAGGGGCACGGAATCTTTGTAAGCATAGGGTGCGCCCTCGCGAACTTCGGGCCCGGCAAGCTGTTCGAACGACACTCCGCCGCCCTCCTCGAACTTATCGAGGTTCATGAACAGGAATCGCGAAGCATTCCAGATTTTGTTCGCGAAGTTGCGGGCGCTCGCCAGGCGATCATCCGAAAGAATAATGTCGGTCCCCGGCGCCGCCATCGAAGCAAGGCAAAATCGCATCGCGTCGGTGCCGTACTGTTGATTCAGCTTCACCGGGTCGAGGCCGGTGCCCTTGGACTTCGACATCTTCTCGCCGCTCGCGGTTCGAACCAACGAGTGCAAATACACCGCGCGGAACGGCACCTTGCCCGTGAAATGAATTCCCAGCATGGCCATGCGCGCGACCCAGAAGAACAAAATGTCATACCCAGTGATCAGCAGGGTCGTCGGGTAGTATCGTTCGAAGTCGGGGGTTTTCTCGGGCCATCCCAACGTCGAAAATGGCCACAGCCCCGAGCTGAACCATGTATCGAGCACGTCTTCGTCCTGAATCAAGTGCTCGGAGCCGCACTCCGGACATTTCGTCGGCGTCTCCCGCGCCACGATGACGTGATGATGCTCTTTGCAATACCACGCCGGGATGCGATGCCCCCACCAAAGCTGCCGCGACAAGGTCCAGTCGCGGATATTTCGCATCCAGTTGAAGAATTCTTCACGCCGATTGTCGGGGACGATGTGGATCTCGCCCCGCTCCACCGCTGCAATCGCCGGCTCGGCAAGCGGCTTCATCTTGCAGAACCACTGCGTCGATGCGCGCGGCTCCACGATGGTGCGGCTGCGCTCGCAGATACCGATGGCGTGGGTGTGATCGGTAGCTTTTTCGAGCAGGCCAAGCTCTTTTAAGTCCTCGATGATTTTCTTGCGCGCCGCGAAGCGATCCATGCCAGCGTAGGGGCCCGCGGCTGCACTCATCTTTCCGTCGTCAGTCATCACATCGATTTCCGCCAAGTTATGGCGGCGGCCTGCTTCAAAGTCGTTCGGGTCGTGCGCTGGCGTGATCTTCACCGCGCCCGTGCCGAATTCACGATCCACCATCTCATCGCCGATGATGGGTATCTCGCGGTTGACGAGCGGTACGATCGCGCTGCGTCCGATCAAGTGCTTGTAGCGTTT
>JAFAZL010000052.1 GCA_019239815.1 Acidobacteriota bacterium | reverse complement strand
CGATTACGAATTTCAGTGTGGCGTCGAGGGAGGGATCGCCTGCAGTGATGTAGGCGACGATGCCGAGTTCACCGCGTTCGCGCAGAGCGGCGAAGCGTTGAGCGGTGCGGGTGGAGTTGGCGGTTTGCGCGGTCATAGTCGGTCGATGGTGCTCGTCGCTGAAATCGAAGAGAGATTCCTCCATTACGCGAGCCGACGCGCTCGCGGGAAGCGAGCGCGAAAGAAAAGGCATCGGCTTGCTTCGGTCGGAATGACAGTTCTCCTTAGCGTCGCCGACTCGTATCGCTGGTGATACGACACCTCACGAAGTCTCTCTGAACAATCCGAAGTACAACATCTTGCCTTAGCGGGCGCGTACGGGCAAACACTTGGAAGCACCCGCTGATCGACGCTGAGTTATTGCCATTCTTGCGGCTGAGATCCTTCGGCGGCTTTCGGCCGCCTCAGGATGACAATTTGGTGAAAGGGACTACAAAACATTACGAGCAAGCCGATCACTTGAGGAGGCGCGAATAAGTGTCCATGTCCTTGTCGCCGCGACCGGAGAGGTTTACCACGACAAGATCGTCTTTTGACATCTTGGGGGCGCGTTCGATGAGGCCGGCGATGGCGTGGGCGGATTCGAGGGCGGGGATGATGCCTTCGGTGCGGGCGAGCAGGCTCGCTGCGGCGACGGCATCGTCGTCGGATACTGCTGAGTATTCGGCGCGGCGTTCGTCGGCGAGCCAGGCGTGTTCAGGGCCGATGGCGGGATAATCGAGGCCGGCGGAGATCGAGTGGGTGCTGGCGATCTGGCCGTCCTCGTTTTGCAAAACGTAGGTGTAGGTGCCTTGCAGCACTCCGGGGCGCGCGCCTGTAAAACCTTGGGGAGCGCCGAGGCGCGCGGCGTGTTCGCCGAGTTCTTTGCCGCGGCCACCGGCTTCGATGCCGACCATTTTTACGGCAGAGTCGCGAAGGAATGCGTAGAAGAGGCCGATCGCGTTGGAACCGCCGCCGACGCAGGCGTAGAGATGCGTGGGCAATCGCTTTTCGGCGGCGAGAATTTGTTCGCGGGCTTCGCGGCCGATCACGGATTGAAAATCGCGGACCATCGTCGGATACGGATGCGCACCGAGAACCGAGCCGAGAAGATAGTGCGTGGTGCGAATGTTGGTGACCCAATCGCGCATCGCTTCGTTGATGGCGTCTTTGAGGGTTTTGCTGCCGGATTCTACGCCGACGACCTTCGTGCCAAGCATGCGCATACGCGAGACGTTGAGCGCCTGACGCGCCATGTCTTCGGTGCCCATGTAGACGACGCATTCGAGGCCGAGATGCGCGGCGATGGTGGCGCTGGCGACTCCATGCTGACCGGCGCCGGTTTCGGCGATAATGCGCGGCTTCCCCATTTTCACCGCGAGCAGACCCTGGCCGACGGCGTTGTTGATTTTGTGCGCGCCGGTGTGGAGGAGGTCTTCGCGTTTGAGGTAAATGCGCGGGCCGCCGAGATGCTTGGTCAGGCGCTCGGCGAATTGCAACGGCGATGGGCGGCCGACGAAATTTCTCAGAAGATATTGAAGCTGAGACTGGAATGCGGCGTCGGATTTCGCTTGCTCATAGGCGCGCTCGAGTTCGAAGAGCGGGACCATGAGCGTTTCGGGGACGTAGCGGCCGCCGTAGGGGCCGAAGCGTCCGGGGGTTTCGGTGGCGGCAGTGAGTTGGGAGGCCATGGGCGTTGTTTTGTTTGAGGGAATATTATCGGATAGAAGGAGGTCGACAGTCGACAGTTGAAAGTCGAAAGCGGGGAGGAGAGGCCAAATTGATCGGTTTGCGTGACGGGTCGATGCGGGTTATGTGGAATCTAAACCCGCACCCTCTGAAATCTGAGGGTGCGGCACCCGACAGCCTTCTCGGCGTTGTGGTCAGAGCTGGCGGTTCGCTCGTTCTACCTCAGCAAAAAATGCGCGGAGCTTGGCGGGGGACTTTTTGCCAGGGGCGGATTCTACGCCGCTGGCGACGTCGACGGCGTAGGGGCGGACGTAGAGGATGGCTTCGGCGACGTTATCGGGGGTAAGGCCGCCGGCGAGGATGATGTCGTGGGTTTTGGCGGCGCGGCGGGCGATGGTCCAGTCGGTGCGCGTGCCGGTGCCGCCGAATTGGCCGGATTTGTCGGCGTCGAAGAGGAAAGCGCGGACCGCAGTGTCGAATGGTTTGAGTTGTGCGAGGCGGAAGCCTGTTCCCACGCGCATCGCTTTCGTGACCTGGAAATAGTTGGCGAGCTGGCGCGCTACGGCTGCGGGTTCGTCGCCGTGGAGTTGGATGGTGTCGAGATCGATGGCGCGGGCGAGAGCGATGACTGCTTCGGGAGACCAGCTTACGAAGACGCCGACTTTTTCGATTCTTTCGGGCAGCGCGCGGATGATTTTGTAGGCTGCGGCGGGAGAGATGTTACGGACGCTTTTTTCGTAGAAGTTGAAGCCGAGCGCGTCGGCGCCGAGATCGACGGCGGCGTTGGCGTCGGCGAGATTGGTGATGCCGCAGATTTTTACGCGGACCATTTTTAACTTTGCGTACGAGCTGTACCAAGGAGTTGCGCCAGCGCGGCGCCGGGGTCGGCGGCAGACATCAGCGATTCGCCGATGAGGAAAGCATCGAAGCCGGCGTTGCGGAGGCGGACGAGGTCGGCGTTGGTGGAGAGGCCGGACTCTGCGACGGCGAGGCAATCGTCGGGAATTTGGTCGATCAGTTCGAACGAAGTGTCGAGACGGACTTCGAGGGTTTTGAGGTCGCGATTGTTGACGCCGATGATCTTGGCGCCGGCGGCTAGCGCGCGATCGAGCTCGGGCTTAGTGTGAACCTCGACGAGAGGCTCCATTTTAAGTTCGCGGCCGAGTTCGATGAGTTCGTTGAGAGCGGGATCGCGAAGCGCGGCTACGATGAGTAAAAAACTGTCGGCGTCGTTGGCGCGGGATTCCCAGACTTGCCAGGGATCGAAGATGAAATCTTTGCGGAGAACGGGCTGCGTGATTTCTTTGCGGGCGTCGCGCATATTTTTCAGCGTGCCGCCGAAGAATTCGGGCTCGGTAAGGACGGAGAGAGCGGCGGCACCGGCGGACGAGAGCGATTGGGCGAGGGCGACGTGATCGAAGGGATCGCGGATGACGCCGCGGGAGGGGGAGGCGGGTTTCAGTTCGGCGATGACGTTGAGGGCGTCCCGGGAGAGGGCGGCGGGAAAGTCGCGGAGAGGCGTGGCGGCGGCGACACCATATTTGAGCGCGGTTTCGGGGAGGACTTTTTTGCGATGATCGACCGCGGCGCGGCGGGATTCGAGAATGCGGTCGAGAACCGTGCCTGTATTGGCTGGGGTTTGAGCGGACACCGAGTAATTTTGTATGGGTGGTTGTGCGGTGTCAAACTGTGACTGGTGATTCGTGACTGGTGACTGAAAAGACGAACATGTTAACGGTCGACAGTTGAAAGTCGAAAGCGAGAACAGACTTGAGCTGCTACGGATGGATGTAAGCGATGTGAAGTCTAAACCCGCACCCTCTGAAAGCTGAGGGTGCGGCACCCAAGTGCATTTTCGTGGTTGATCGCGCAGCAGGGGCAGAGGAAATTCGGGGAAGATGACGGAGACATGGTGAGCTACGGAGAACGGTATGGGGCGCTGTTGCGGGGGATTGCGGATGAAGCGGATGCGATGTCGCTCGATTGTTTTCGCAACAGCTCGCTGCGGGTCGAGCGGAAGATGGATGGGACGGCGCTGACGCAGGCGGATGGCGCGATTGAGAAGATGGCGCGAAAGCGCGTGGCGGAGAGCAGGTTGGAGTTGGATGTTTATGGGGAGGAGCAAGGGACGGGAGGCGGGAAATCTGGAGCGGCACCTGCTGCGGGACGGGCGCGGCTGATCATCGACCCAATCGATGGGACGGAAGAGTTTTCGCGGGGGATTCCTACGTTTGGGACGCTGCTGGGGATTGAGTTGAACGGTGAAATTGTGGCGGGGATGTGCAGCGCGCCGGCTTTGGGCACGCGCTGGTGGGCTTATCGCGGTGAAGGTGCGTTTCGGAATGGCGAGAAGATTCGCGTTACGCGGATTACGGCGCTTGCCGAGGCGATGGTTTTTACGACGGGGACGGGGCCGAGCAAGAATGCGGAGGATCGGGCGCGGATTCGACGGTTGCTGGATGCTTCGCGGAACAGCCGCTGCCTGGGGGGATTTTGGCAGCACATGTTGGTGGCGGAAGGGGCGATTGATGCGGCGCTGGATTGGACTTCGAAGCCGTGGGATTTGGCGCCGCTGGGGATCATTGTGGAAGAGGCGGGGGGAAGGTCGACGAATGTGCAAGGGGAAAGGACGATTTACAGCGGGGATTATTTGAGTACGAATGGAATCATTCACGAAGAAGCGATGCAGTTGTTGCGGTGAGGGATGACGAGGGGTGGGTGAGATGTCGGAACGATTTTCGTAGGGCTGTGATCAAGCGAGGGTTCCTCCACTTCGCGAGCCGACACGTTCGCGGGAGCGAACGTGAAGAAAAGGCGTCGGCCCGCTCCGGTCGGAATGACAAGTTTTCTTGACCGGATCGAGTGCTTACCGGGGCAGATCTTATCCGATCGAGTAGTAGGCTGATTCAACGCGAGGGGAAAGAGATGGATATACAGGGGCAGGCGAGGAAGGCGGAGCAGCTGCGGAAGTTGCATCATGGCGGGCGGATTTTGATTTTGGCGAATGCTTGGGATGTGGCGAGCGCGCGCGTTTTTGAGGAAATGGGGTTTCCGGCGATTGCGACGACGAGCGCGGGGATTGCGGCTTCGCTGGGTTACGCGGATGGGCAGCTGATTTCGCGAGATGAGATGCTGGATATTGTGGGGCGGATTGCGCGGGCGGTGCATGTGCCGGTGACGGCAGATCTCGAGGCTGGATATGGGCCGACGCTTGCCGACATGACTGCTACGGTGAAGGCGATGGCGGAGGCGGGCGCTGTTGGGATGAATCTGGAAGATGTAACCGGGAGCGATGAGAGTACGCACGTCGACCTGGCGACGCAGGTGGAAAAAATTCAGGCGATCCGGCGCGCGGGCGAATCGATTGGCGTGCCGCTGGTATTGAATGCGCGGACGGATATTTACCTGTTGCCGATCGGGCCGGAGGCTACGCGGTTCGAGCGGACTGTGGAGCGGCTGCGAGCATACCGAAAGGCTGGGGCGGATTGTTTGTTCGTGCCAGGACTGAAAGATGCGGCGACGATCGCGAAGTTGGTGAAAGCGGTCGATGGGCCGGTGAATATTCTGGCGACGGCTGGCGGTCCGAACGTGAATGAGTTGGAGGCGATGGGCGTGGCGCGCGTCAGCATGGGCTCGGGCGTGATGCGGTCGGCGCTGGGTCACGCGCGGCGAGTCGGCAAGGAATTGCTGGAGCGCGGGACGTTTCAGTCGATGTTGGATGGCGCGGTGCCGTTTGCGGAATTGATGACGCTGATGACGCGGCAGAAGTCTTCGTAGCGATGCCCGACGCTGCGGAACTTTTGCGCGTACTTGACGAGGAGATTGTTGCGTGCCGGAAGTGTCCGCGGCTGGTTGCGTATCGTGAGGCTGTGGCGCGTGAGAAGCGGCGGGCGTACCGCGATTGGATTTATTGGGGCAAGCCGGTGCCGGGATTTGGCGATCCTCGCGCTGAGTTGATGTTGGTGGGGCTGGCGCCAGGAGCGCATGGGTCGAATCGTACGGGGCGGCCATTTACTGGAGACAAGTCGGGTGAATTTTTGTATCGCGCGTTGTATGACGCGGGGTTTGCGAATCGGCCGGTGGCAGTGCAGCGCGACGATGGGCTGAAGCTGATCGATGCGTATATTACGGCGGCGGCGCGATGTGCTCCGCCGGATAACAAGCCGCTGCCGAGTGAGTTGGCGCATTGCAGACCTTACTTGGAGCGCGAGCTGGAGATATTGAAACCGCGGGCGATTTTGGCGCTGGGGAAGATTGGGTGGGATGTTTACTTGGGGATTTTGAAGGAGCAGGGATTTATCACGTCGAGGGCGGCGTGTCCGTTTGGGCATGGGGCCGAGGTGGATTTGCCGAGCGTCGGAGCGCGATTGTTTGGGGTTTATCATCCGAGCCAGCAGAATACGTCTACCGGCAAGGTGACGTTGGCGATGTATGCGAAGGTATTGGGGCGGGTGAAGAAGTATTTGAAAGCGAAGGCGTAGAGTCGGTTTTGTCCTGCCACCAATCTCCAGAAAAAACGGATTGACGAATTTTGACGCCCGGGCAAGCGTGGGCGCAGCAGTGCTGCGCCCTACGCGATCATGCTGCGTTGATCGGTGTCGGGTGGTGGCTGCGGTTGGCGGGAAGATGTGACAGCGCGGCTTGCAGGACCTGTCGGAAAATCACTCCAAACGATTGATTCGGGGACGGTTAAAGCGGTGAGCGTTCGGCTTTGGATTGGACCTGGTGATGCTTCTCGGAAAGTGGCGCCTGGCTCCGCGATCGTGTTGCGCCAGGACGCCACGTCGGGCGGGGCAAGCCCCGCCCCTACCGGTGCGGGTGGAAATCGTGACAAATCGGAAAGTTGCGGGAGGGGATATGGGCGGGAATTGGTCAAGATTGATTGTGAGGGCGGCGCTGGT
>JAFAZL010000887.1 GCA_019239815.1 Acidobacteriota bacterium | reverse complement strand
AGCAAGCGCAAAGTCATCTCCGTTTACAAAGCACTCGAAAAGGAAGGCTATCGCGCCGAAGAACTCGAACGCGTCTACGCTCCGATGGGCCTCGAAATCGGCGCCCTCTCGCCCGAAGAAATCGCCGTTAGCATCGTCGCCGAACTCATCGCCATCCGTCGCAACGCCGGCCACGCGTCACACAAAAAATTGAAACTCGAAACGCGCGCCGTCGCCGAAGCGAGTTGACGCTGCGCTTTCTCCTGAGCGGACTGCACACCTCGCTGCACAATTCGGTGCAAAAAAAGGTTTCGCCACAGTGAATTCAAATCTAGCCGCAACAACAACGAATGCCGGAGCAACACAGTGCTCGCCGCGGTAATTTTATCCGGCGGTGCGTCGCAACGTATGGGTTCGCCCAAGGCGCTCCTTCCGTATCGCGGCAAAACATTTCTCGAGCATTTGCTGGAAGTATCGACCCATCCACAAATCGGCGAGCGCCGCGTCGTTTTGGGCCCACACGCCGAAGCGATCACCTCCAATGTCCCCATGCCGGATTCTGAAATCGTCGTCAATCCGGAATGGGAGAAAGGGCAACTCAGCTCGATCCACGCCGCGATTCGCTCCCTGCCGGCCGATATCGACGGCATGATGCTCTTTCTCGTCGACCATCCGCTCGTCAGCTCTGCCCTCGTCGACATTCTCACCGATCGTTTCTACGGTGCCATCCATTCGACGAGCGCTGCATCTTCAAGTGCGGGAGCCGGATTTCCGAACGCTGAAATTTCGACTGTAGGGGCGGGGCTTGCTCCGCCCGGCGCTAACAAAGGCGAGATCGTCCTGCCGACCTACAACGGAAAACGCGGCCACCCAGTGATTTTTGCTTCGTCGCTTTTTCCGGAGTTGCTCGCTGCCCCTATGGAACAGGGCGCGCGCTCTGTTGTTTGGGCTCACGCAACCGAAGTCATCGAAGTTCCGACAACCGAAGCCGGTTGTGTCATGAACGTGAATGACTCAACCGCGTTCCAACGCTTTCTCGAGGCGTAGTCGCAACGCAATGTCGCAATGAGCCTGCGAGATCAATGCTTCGCGAGTTCGCGTTCGAGCGCGCGCAGCGCGTCAGCGGCAAGTCGTGCGCCGTGCTTCGTCGCAGCTGGCAAGTCGCCAAGCGCAGTAGAAATGGAATCGGCGCTGATCGACTTCCAATCAGCGCTCGGAAGCGTTCGCAACTGCTCGGTTAAATACGAAGCACACGCGATCGCTGTCGTACAGCCGCGGCAGAGAAAACGCGCTTCGACAACGCGCTTCCCTTCGCGGCGAATCGCCAATTTCAGAATGTCGCCGCAGACGGGATTGCTGACTTCCACGGTGGCATCCGCGTTCGGCAGTTCGCCTGCGTTGCGCGGATTTTTGAAGTGGTCGAGGACGGCTTCACTGAACATGGTCAATTTCGTGGGCGATTTTTTGAAGACTCTCTTTTCAGCAAATATTCTCGCTGAAGAGTTCCGTGCAGACTATTTCTTTGAAGGCAGATATTTCTTTTCGACCGACGCCACCACAACATAGTTCGGATCGACCATCTCGGTGAGATGAATCTTGGCCACTTTCGACAACAACTCGTAGGCGTCGATCTCGCTCAGACCATAGTCGGAATGAATCCACGCCACCAATTCCGTGAACGCGATGCGCAGCGCATCATCGACCGGACGATAAATTCCGGCGGCCATGATTTCGTTTTCGTTCTCGAAGCGCGGCCAGCCCGTCGCCTTGCCCTTGATGAGATCAACCTGCAACCGGGCACGCATCGGAACTTCGATCGCGCTGCCCGCGACTTCGCCGTCACCCATCGCCGCGTGTCCGTCGCCAAAGTAAAGTAGTCCGCCGGGAACGTTCACCGGAAAATAAATTGTGTTGCCCGCCGATGCTTCCGACGCATCCATGTTGCCGCCGAATTCGGCGGGAACGATCGAGCTGCGCGCTTCACCGGCCGCCGGCGCGACGCCGATGCATCCGAGAAAGGGATGAAGCGGAATCTTCACTTTGTAACTCGAATCGAGCGCCTGGAACGTTGCGGTGTTGTTGGCGTGATCGATCGGATAGAACCAAATCTTCTCCGGCAACGGCGGGTGCAGCATCGCTGTGTACTTCGTTCCGTTGAGCGCGCCGAAGTAGGCGCCGAGCTCGCCAACGCCTTGGTCTCCGTCGACTTTCAGGTCGAGCACTTTGACAACGAGCGTGTCGCCGGGTTCCGCGCTGTCGATGTAAAACGGGCCGGTGAGCGGGTTGTCGCCTTTCACAAGCGCCATTGTGTCGCCCGGTTTCTTGATGGCGTTGCCGAAACAGTCGAGGGAATTCGCATCAAGAATGTTCGTCGGCTTCAGATGTGCGATCGGCGGCGCCGTTGCATAGACATACTTCACGTTGTCAATCGTCGCGTGGTACGTGACGGTTTGCGGATTCGTCGACTGCGCTCGCGATGGCGCCGGCAGAACGGCGAAGCAGAACAAGAACGTGGCGCTCAATGCGCGAAAGAACATGCATTCACCTCAATTCAGAATGAGGCGAGTGCAACACACAGCGGAAGCGAAGTCAATCGCCATCGCGACTACTCTTCGCGCAGTGCAGCCATTGGATCGAGGCTGGCGGCGCGGTGCGCCGGCAGAAAACTCGCAACGGCAGCGACGAGCGTGAGCGCGACAACGGCGAGCGTCAGAGTGAGCGGATCGTGGGGCTTGAGGCCGTACAGCATCGATTCCGCGGCGCGAGCGACCGCGAGCGTCAGCACGGTGCCGACCATCAATCCGATCAGCAGCATGGTGCCGGCTTCGCGCATGATCATGCCGACGACGTCGCTGCGCTGGGCCCCGAGCGCGACGCGAAGGCCGATCTCGTTGGTGCGGCGGGCGACGGTGTACGAGATCACTCCGTACAGACCGATCGTCGCAAGCACGACCGCGAGGACGCCAAAGAAGCCGGATAGTGTCGCCATCAATCGTTCGCGCAGCAACGAATCGCGAATTTGAGTCTGCAGCATGCCGAAATCGATGATCGCCTCAGGCGCCGACTGCATGATCGCTTCTTTGATTCCGGGCACAACCGATGCAGGGGGCATGCTCGAATGAATCACAAACTGCGGATTATTGTCTGGCCGGTCGTCCTGCATCTGCGCGACATACACGATGGCGCGCGGCTCTTCGCGCAGATCCTCGTACTTGGCATCTTTCACGAAGCCAACGATCTGGTACATCGGCGACGGCGCTCCAACCCACGCATCTATCCGGAACGTTTTGCCGATCGGGTTTTCGCCATTCAGGAGTTTGCGCGCGAAAGTTTCATTCACGATCGCGACTCGGGGCGAAGTGGCCGTGTCGCGACTGTCGAAATCACGACCGTCCAGGAGTTTGGTTTTCATCGTCGCGAAATATCCAGGCGACACGCGATCGAACCGGGAAAGCCCTTGACGCTTTTCGTCGCCGGCAATCCAGATATTCTCGTTCCAGCCGTACCCGCTGACCGGCACAACACTGACGTCCGCGGCGGCATCGACGCCGGGCACAGCCCGGACGCGTTCGAGGAGATCGCGTTTAAATTCCTGGCGCTGAGGGATAGGGATGTTGTCGCGACTCAGATCGAGCGACGCGACAATCGTATTGTCCTGACGAAAACCGGGGTCGAGCGTGAGCAGGTTTCGCAGACTACGCACGAAGAGCAGCGAGCCAACAAGCAGCACAAGCGAAAGCGCCACTTGCGAAACCACGAGGACGCGCCGCAATCCGAATCGCTCGCGCCCAGCAGTCATTCCGCGGGAGGCGGTTTTCAGGACGTTTGCCGGAGCGACGCTCGTGGCGCGCAACGCCGGTGTCAATCCGAAAAGCACGCAGGTGAACACGGCAAGTAGTGCCGTGAAGCTGAACACCCGCCAGTCCGGCTGGAGGTTCATAAAGAGCGGATTATCCTG
>JAFAZL010000882.1 GCA_019239815.1 Acidobacteriota bacterium | reverse complement strand
AACGAAAGTTTCTCGGGATCTTCGACTTCGAGCGCATCGACGGCGTCCACCGAGTCGACGACGATGGTGCGATCCGGAGCCTCGCCCGAGGTGCCAACGATCTCCTGATGGTCCCTGTGGCCGATCAAAATGATGGTGCGCTTTTCGCGCGCAAACTTGAGCGCCTCGAGGTGAACCTTAGTGACCAGCGGGCAGGTCGCGTCGATCACTTTCAGCGATCGATCCTTGGCTTCCTGGCGAACCGTCGGAGGCACGCCGTGCGCGCTAAATACGAGGACGTTTCCGTTGGGTACGTCGCTGATGGCCTCAACGAAAATCGCGCCGCGTCGCCGTAACTGCTCGACAACATAGGTGTTATGGACGATTTCGTGGTGAACGTAGACCGGCGCTCCGTAGGCTTCCAGGGCCAGTTCTACTATGTCTACCGCGCGGACGACGCCCGCGCAAAAGCCGCGTGGCCGGACCCGCAGCAGGACTTTTCCGTTCTTTTCTGTAGCAGTCTGCATCATCATCCTAAGATATAGTTTCTAAAGACTCTATCATACCTCACTCTTGAGCCGACGCCACTTTTGGTTACGCTCGCGGTGCAAAATTCGTGTGGTCGTAGCGACTCGCCTTTGTGCTGATTTTTAGTGGCGAAATCGACCTCCCGACGCGTATAGTTCCCGCCAAGGCAGCGTTTTGCCACAGGTCACACGGTCGAGTCCCCACAGGTCAGGCCAATTATTTTGGAGGGCGATGAAATGACAGCGTCTACATCTGGAACTACGTCTGGAGCGTCCGCGGCGGCACACGCGCCGGGCCGGCGCCCGGGCGAAATCATCATGCAGCTCGGTACGGGCTACATGGCAACGGCGGCGCTGTACGCTGTAACGAAGTTAGGGATACCCGACATATTGAAAGCGGGCGCGAAGCCGACAAGCGAAATCGCACGGGCTTGCGACGCGAATGAAGACGCGGTGTACCGGGTCATGCGGGCGCTCGCTTCGACAGGACTCTTTACTGAGACCGCTCCGCGCACGTTTGCGCTCACGGCGGAGGGCGAATTGCTTCTCTCGGATCGACCTGATTCGCAGCGGTCGATGGTGTTGTGGCTCGGCAACAAAATGCACTTCGACACTTATCCGGAGTTGCCCTATGCAATGAAGACCGGGAACACGGTGGTTGAAAAGGTTTATGGCGAATCGTGCTTCGGTTATTTCGAGAAGAATCCGGAAGTGTCAAAGGTCTTCAACGAGGCGATGACGGGATTCAGCCAGATGTTCGCGCCGGCGGTGCTCGATGCCTACGACTTTTCATGGCTGAACGGAAAGACGCTGGCGGATGTAGGCGGCGGGCATGGGTTCGTGCTGACGTCAATTTTGAAGAAGTATCCAGAGATTCGCGGCGTATTGGCGGACCTGGACCACGTCGTTGCCGGCGCGCCTGAAATGATTCGGAAGGCGGGCGTTGAAAATCGATGCACGACGCATGACTGCGATTTCTTTCAATCGGTGCCTGCAGCCGATGCTTATGTGATGAAGCACATCATCCATGATTGGAACGATGAAAAGGCGACGACGATCCTGCGAAATTGTGCTCGAGCGGGAATCGGCAAAACGCGGGTGATTCTGATGGAGTCCGTCGTCGCGCCAGGGAACGAGCCGCACTTTGCGAAATGGCTTGATATCGAAATGCTACTTTTGCCGGGCGGGAAGGAACGCACCGAGGCGGAGTTCGCAAAATTGTTTGAAGGCGCGGGATTCAAGCTCACGCGTGTGGTGCCGACGAAGGGAGCGCTTTGCGTGGTGGAGGCAGAGAAGGTTTAGAAAGTTGCGATCGATTGGAGAGGAAAACGGGTCGCGGCGGGTGTCGCGGCCCACTTTTATTTTTGAGATGCGCCGCCGAGACCAGAGGACTACATCTTGGCAAACTGGGGCGCAGCGTGCTGCGCCCCTACATGTGGTCGGTCTGACGGCGCGCCGTCGTCCAAATTGGTGCTGGTTTGCTGCATGAGTCTTCCGCAGACTGCGGGCATGATCCCTGGACCGATTCGCGTGGAACCCGTGGTGCTCGAAGGCGAGCATGTGCGCCTGGAGCCGCTGGCACTGTCACATTTGGAGGGACTGTGCGAGATCGGGATCGTCGAAGAGCTGTGGCGATGGATTCCGACGCAGGTCACGAAGCCGGCGGAGATGAAGGCTTACGTTGAGCTTGCGCTGACCGAACGGGCGAATGGCGTGTCGATGCCCTTTGCCCAGATCGAGCGCAAGAGCGGCCGCGTCATCGGCAGCACGCGGTATATGAACATCGAGAAGGCGCACCGGCGGCTGGAGATTGGCTCGACGTGGATTGCACCGGCATGGCAGCGCTCTGCGATCAACACGGAAGCGAAGTATCTCTTGATGCGGCACGCGTTTGAAGATTTGGGATGCATGCGCGTGGAACTGAAGACCGATTCGCTCAATGAGAAATCGCGCAATGCGATTTTGCGGATTGGAGCCAAGCAGGAAGGAATCTTTCGCAATCATATGATCACTTCGGGCGGACGAATCCGGCACACGGTGTATTTCAGCGTGATCGATACGGAGTGGCCGGGCGTAAAGGCGGAGTTGGAACGGCGGCTGGGGCGGTAGGCCAATGGTTTTGGGAATCTTCCGAAGTTTTTTGAAAGGTTGACATCCAGCCAGGGTCCCTCCACTTCGCGAGCCCTTCGAGGCTCAGGGTAAACCGACGCGTCCGCATGAGCGAACGCGAGGAAAAAAACGTCGGCTCACTTCGGTCGGGATGACAAGCCTGGATGGCAATTGCGGCTAGGATGCTAGCGGGACTGGCCTTTGGGACGGTTCCGCTTTCGAGGCGTGGAGTGATTTCGGCGCCCCATGGACAGCTTACAACTTTACAATTGAGATGGATTTACTTTGGCATCGCGGCACGGGTGTGCCGGGCGCCTCGGTTGTGGATCGACGGAGAACGGGTTGCAGAACGGAACGAATAACGAAAAGCGGCGCAGCGAGCGCGTGAAATTGACGGTGCCGGTGCTGGTAACGACGGCGACGGTGGATGGCCGCGAAGTACAAGAAATTACCGAGACGGCGATCGTCAACGCGCACGGCGGTCTGTTTCGCTCGGCGATGGAATTTTTGGTGGCGCAGCCGCTCGTGCTGACCAACCTGAACACGAATATCAAGGAAAGCGCGCGCGTCGTGCATGCGGAACCGCTGCACAACGGCGGATTCGGAGTTGCCTTCGAGTTCGACAA
>JAFAZL010000770.1 GCA_019239815.1 Acidobacteriota bacterium | reverse complement strand
TTACCCGGTATTTGAAGACAAGCCTGTTGTCGTCACGGCCGTGCCGGCGAACTCCGCGGCTGCACACGCGGGTCTTGAGCCTGGCGATCGCGTGCTGGCGATCAACGGCGAGCAGAATCCGGATTGGACGGCGGCGGCGAAGCAGGTCACTTCAGCGGAACCGAATTCGAAGATTTCCGTCGAGGTCGAGACTAGCGGGCAGAAGCGCACATTGGAAATTCCCGTTGGCGCACAGAAGGACACCGAACAGCTGCTAGGTTTCGCTCCGATGAAGCCGGTGCTTGAGGATGTAGCTCCCGGCATGCCGGCTTCACGCGGCGGCTTGAAGGAAGGCGACACGATCGTTGCTGTCGACGGGCAGCCGATTCAGTGGTGGCGGCAGTTCACCGAGCGTGTGCGCGGGTCCGGTGGGAAAGCATTGTCGCTGGACATCGAGCGAAAGGGACAGCCGATACATCTCGTCGTGACGCCGCAGGCCGGTTCAAATGAACGCGGCGAAAGCGTTTATCAGATTGGCGTGCAGGTACACGAAGAAACGGCGTACCGGCGCGTCGCGTTCGGCGAAGGAGTGAAGTTTGCCGCCAGCAAAACATACGAGACAATCGATGACACGATCGGCGTCGTTGGGAAACTCTTCAGCGGTCGGGTCTCGGTCAAGCAGCTGCAAAGCGTCGTAGGGATTTCGCGCGCGGCAGGACAGGCTGTGCACAAGGGTGCGCAGGCTGTCATTTCACTGATGGTGCTGATCAGCGTGAATCTAGGCATCTTGAATCTGCTGCCAATTCCGATTCTCGACGGCGGGAACATCCTATTGTTGGCGATCGAAGGCGGGCTTCGTCGCGATCTCAGCCTGGCCTTCAAAGAGCGATTCGTGCAGGTGGGACTGGTCTTCCTGTTGGTCCTGTTTGCGATCGTTATGTACAATGACGTCGCGCGGCTGTTCCACTCCTAGCCTGCTTCTTTTCGCTTCAGCACGCGCCCAGGAGTTTTGCTGAATGCCCGCGGTTCCCAATCATCGCGCCTCCACCGGCGAACGCATCAACACCGCCGAAACGACCGGCAATTTGCAGGATACGCTCGGGAAGAAGGGCATTCGCCTGACCCGGCAGCGCCGCGTGATTCTGCAGGTCATGGACGACGCGGAGCAGCATCTGGACGTCGATCAAATTCTAGAGCGCGCTCAGAAGATCGACCAGGGGGTGCACCTGGTGACGGTGTATCGCACCATCGATCTATTGAAAAAGCACGGGCTGATCGACGAACTCGATTTGCTGCATTTGCGTGGAGATCGCCACTACTACGAGACGCACGGGCCGCGCGATCATATCCACGTCGCATGCCTGCGCTGCGGCAAAGTGCGGGAATTTGAGAGCAGATTGTACGAGCAGTTGAAAGAGCAGATTGCTCGCGACTTCAACATGAAGGTCACGGTCTCGCGCACGGAAGTCGGTGGATATTGCGCAGACTGCCTGCCTAAGATTTCGGGATAACAGACTCAGCGGATCCGGTCGTTTGCGGCACGCGAGTTTTCGCGGCGTGCCTTGTTAAACGCGCGTTGGCCTTTCTTCGGCAGCCTCGCGGTTTGAGCGAAAACGGCGAAACGTGGAGAAGAACCGATCGGCGTTCGCGATGTCTTTGCCGATTTGAGCCCTTAACTCGTCCGGGCCGTTGAATTTCTTTTCTGAGCGTAGGCGCTTCCAGAAATGAACTTCGATTCGCTTCGGCGAGATCTCCTCTGAAAAATTCAGCAAGTGCGTCTCGACTGTGACACCGCTACCGTTGAACGTGGGCCGGATGCCGATGTTCGTCACGGAGCGACGCGTTTTCTCTTCACCGTCGATTCTGGTGCGCGTCACGTAGACGCCCTGCGCCGGCAGCAGCTCTTGTTCCGGCTTGAGATTCAAGGTCGGGAAAGTAAATTTGCGACCCATGGCAGCGCCCTTGACGACCTCTCCGGTGAGTACAAACGGCCGCCCGAGCAGTCGCGCGGCGTAGGAGACGTCGCCTTCGCTGATCGCCTTGCGGATGCATGTGCTCGACACGATTTCGCCCCGAAACGTGACCGGCGGAATCACGGTCACATCGAACCCGCGCCTCTTCCCTAGTTCGCGCAGCATTTTCACATCGCCAGCCTGTCGATGGCCGAAGTGAAAATTCTCTCCGACAAGAACCGCGCGAACTTGCAGGTCGCGCACAAGAATCTGATCGACGAAATCTTCCGGCGAAAGCCGCGCGAGTTCAAGCGTGAAGGGCATGACAACGGCAGATTCGAGACCCACCATCCCGAACCAATCCATACGCTGTGTGCTGGTAGACAGCCGCGGTGGAGCAGCTTCGGGCTTGAGCACCTTGCGTGGGAAAGGATCGAACGTCAGCGCCGTCCCGACGCAGTCTGTCTCAAGCGCCCGCTGCTCGACGGCGCCCAGAATCGCTTGATGGCCCAAGTGGATGCCATCGAAATTGCCGATCGCGAGCACGCTGCCGCGTTTGGAAGTGGCGTAGTGCGCCGACCATTCCGCAGGCGACGCGAACTGCCGAACCTTGCGGTGGTCTGCATTCACAGCAGAAACTGAAACAGCCCGTCCGCGTGATCGTGCGAGATGCTTATCGTCTACCCCCACCTCAAATTGTAGCCCGTCATAGGCCAGCGCAACATTCGGCGTGCCAAGTTTTCGCAGCCGTTCATTGGTCTCCACATGCGGCAAATCGTGCGCGATGTGCGTAAACCACGCCTGTTTCGGTTTCAGTCGCTCGATCAACGCCAAAGCTTGATCGACCGTCTGATGCATCGGATGCGGAATATCGCGCAACGCATCAATAATCAGCACATCGAGATCTTCGAGCAACGCGAGCGACGAACTCGGCAGCGACCCAAAATCCGTGAGATACGCGCCACGCCCAAATCGATAGCCAAGAACCTCGATGTCTCCGTGCTGCAGCGGTACCGGAACAAACTGCACTCCCATCAGCGGAAACGCTCCGTCCACAACGCGTAGCGTCACGCTCGGCACCGTGCTGAGCGCCGGCTTCCCATCAAACACATACGCAAACGCTCGCCGCAAAATCTCAAATGTCTCGAGATTCCCATACACCGGCATCGCCGAGTTCTGTCGAATGTTGAACGGACGAATATCGTCGAACCCGAGAATGTGGTCCGCGTGCCCATGCGTTAGCAAAACCGCATCGAGCCGCTCGATCTTCGCGCGCAATGCCTGCTGACGAAAATCCGGCGTCGTATCGATGACAACATTCTGCTCACCGCGCGATAGCAAAATCGAAGGCCGCAACCGATTGTCATGCGGATCCGCCGAAGTGCAAACCTTGCAGTGGCAGGCAAGCGAAGGGACTCCCATCGAAGTGCCCGATCCGAGAATCGTAACTTTTATGGGAGCGGCAGCCATACGTAATCAGATCGCGCGCCAAAAACAACGGCAACGATAGTTTAGAAATCGACCGAGGCAAATTCGCGACGCGATCAGCGTGTTTTCGCCTTGGCCTGTGTCTGGGCTTGCGCCTGCGCCGCAATCGCCTGATTGACCTCGAGGTAGGTCATCTTGAGCTTGCCCAGCAGGTCGAGCAGCAGCGTGTCTTCTTCGGGCGACAAGTTCCCACGCGTCTTCTCGCGCAGCGCATCGAGCATGTCGATCAATTCGCGCGCCGCATCGGGGTCGATCATCGGCTGCCCGGTACGCGGGTCGGCATAAGCACCTAGCACCATCGCAGCATTGCTGCCCAGCATGCGCACCAAATTCTCAAACGCCGGCATGCGCTTCGGCGCATCCGCCGGCGGAGCGATTGCTTCCTCTCCTTCGTCGCTTTTACTTGCGTTTGCGACCGGCGCCGGATTGTTCTTCTTGACGGCAGCCTCAATCGCCGCTTCGCGCGCTGCCTCGCGCTTTTCTTCCTCGACGACTTCCTGCCGCAGTTCGCCCTCGGAGGTGAACGGTCGGCGATCAATAACTCGAAATGATTCTTCCTGCTTGTTGTCTGACAAGTGAGAATCCTCTATTTTCTAAATACACGGTCATTTTAGCATCGCGGTCTGGCTTTGTGTAGCGGGGCTCGATTTGCCGTCGATTGAGTGATTTTTCGAAATTCTGCGCTCGAGAATGCGCACGATTCCACCGTAGCAGCGCTGATCACGTCGAACGCACACAAATTTTTGTGACGGTTTTGCTACACTCTTTCTTTTCCACGGAAGGTACATGGGATCTCCAAAGAAATCTGTGAATGGCAGTGTGAAAACCAAAGCGAAGTCCGCTCCGGCACGCGCGGTGTCCGCGAAGAAATCCGTTGCGAAAAGCGCTAAATCACCAGCGGCGGCCACAACAGCGCCAAAGCAGGTGTCCGCCGGCGACTGGTTCGAGAAATTAGTCGCGATTCAGAAACGTCTTCGCGACCCGGGCGGATGCCCTTGGGACATCGAGCAAAACCACCAGACACTGCGCACCTACTTGATCGAAGAAGCCTACGAAGTCCTCGACGCGATCGACAGCGGCGAGGACGAGAAGTTTGTCGAGGAGCTAGGCGACCTTCTCTTGCAGGTCACATTTCATTCTCAGATCGCCTCCGAAGCGAATCGCTTCAACATTTCCGACGTCGTCCAGTCGATCCACGACAAGATGATTCGCCGCCATCCGCACGTTTTTGGCGGGGTCGAAACCAAGAATTCCGAGGACGTGCTGCGCAACTGGCAGAAGATCAAGACCCAGGAACGCGCCGAAAAGGAAGGCGCTGCTGGCGAACCGAAGCGCGAATCGGCGCTCGATGGCGTGCCGAAGTCGATTCCAGCCACCCTCGAAGGCTTGCAACTCACAAAAAAGGCCGCTCGCACCGGCTTTGACTGGGCCAGCGCAGCCGGGGTTTTCGCAAAAGTCCGCGAGGAAACAACCGAGCTCGAACACACTCTCGAGCATGGCACCGCGCTCGAAGCGGAAGAAGAACTCGGCGACCTCCTCTTCGCCGTGGTCAACCTCGCCCGCTTCCTGCACGTCGACCCCGAAATCGCACTCAAGCGCGCCAACGGCAAATTCGTCCGCCGATTCCATGAGATGGAGCGGCTAGCCGCCACCCGCGGGCGCAAGTTTGAAGACGTCCCGCGGCCAGAGAAGGAAACGCTCTGGAACTCCGCCAAAGAGTTGAAAGCCGCGCAAGCCGCGGCCGCAGCCCCTGTGTCGAGCCTCGCCGGCGTTCGCAAAGCGAGCCCGCATCGATGAGCGACGGCGACGGCATCGCCGTCCGAAAATGCACAACTCTCGCCGAGTTTGAAGCGTGTGTCGCACTCCAGCGCGAAGTCTGGGGCGAGGAAGACCTCGAAATCGAGCCGGTCACTGGCTTCATCGTCGCCTCGGAGACCGGCGGCCAGGTTCTTGGCGCTTACGATGGCGCGACCCTCGTTGGCTACACCCTCGGATTGGTCGGCTATCGAGATGGCGGCATCTTTATTCACTCGCACCACACCGGCGTTCACCACGATTACCGCGATCGGGGCATTGGCCGCAAGCTCAAGCTCTTTCAGCGTGACGAAGCCCTTTCACGCGACATCCGCTTCGTTCAATGGACCTTCGATCCACTCGAACTCCGCAACGCTCACTTCAACTTGAACCGCCTCGGCGGTATCGCCCGACACTACAAACCGAATATGTATGGCATCACTTCAAGTCCCCTACATCGCGGACTTGCCACCGACCGCCTGCTCGTCGAGTGGCACCTTGATTCCAAACGAGTCGTCGCCGCGATCAATGAACTGGCGAGTCAGACAACGGCTCAAGAATCCGCCTTCAGTCAAAGTGCGCGAATTGGACTTCCAGTAGAACTTGAACAATGGAAACAAGGTGATGTTACCGCCGTGAAGAATGTCCAAGACCATATACGCAATGAGTTCATGAACTACTTTAATCGCGGATATGCCGCTGTCGGAACGCTCAAGACCTCAAGCGGGACTGATTATGTGCTAATCCCCTGGAGTGATTTTTGATCGAAACAGTTTGACTTTGCTTGAGTCTTAGCTAACAGGTCGATTTGGAGCATAGTGGCCCAGGAGAAATCCCTAACAGATGCGAATCCGCGAAATCACGCTACGTGAAATCGGAATGAAGCTGATTACCCCCTTCGAAATCAGCAGCGGTGTCAGCTATCACCGCCGCATCCTGCTATTGGAAGCAAATGTCGATGGCGTGATCGGCTGGGGTGAGTGCGTCGCCGGCGAAAATCCCAACTACAGCCCGGAGACCGTCGAGACCGCTTGGCACATTCTCCGCGATCATCTCTGGCCGCTGATGAAAGGCAAGGATTTCGGCGCAGCCGCCGATGTCTACGACATGCTCGCACTTGTACGCGGCCACAATATGGCCAAAGGCGC
>JAFAZL010000051.1 GCA_019239815.1 Acidobacteriota bacterium | reverse complement strand
TGGGAACGCGTTTGAAGAGCGGATGCTGCGCGAAGAAGCGTTCGCATTGGGCGAGCGCCATCGGATGAGAGGAGACGGTTTTTATCTGCTCGAGCGACGCACCAGGCACGGCGATGAGATTGAGCTCGATGGGCAAAATTGTCTCGGCTGTGATCGTGAGCCGATTTTGGTGATTTTCGAGCAAGAGGTCGTAGACGCGGACGACCGAGCCGGCGAGAGAATTTTCGACGGGGACGAGCAGCGCGTCGGCGGCGTTTTCAGGAATGGCGCGGAAGACGGCGTCGAATGTGGCGCGCGGGACTGTGGTGATTTCCGGGCCGAGGAGCTGGATGGCGGCGGCTTCGCTGAATGCGCCGGGCTCGCCCTGGAAGGCGACGCGGAATGGCTTGGTGGACGACGGCAACGGGCCGAACTCCTTGGGCAAACCTGTGTATTGACGGCTTGGCGGTATTCAGTATGATTCGCGCAGGTTTGAGAGACAAACGAAATTGCGCGCGGGCTGCGCGGAGACCGACATGAGTTATGTGCGGAAAAGTCTGGTGCCGGGCGAGACGTTGATGTACGACACGCGGCACCACTGGATTGTGCTGCTCGGGCCGCTGATCCTGTTCTTCTTGTTGCTGGCGCTGGGTGTCGCGTCGATCGGCGAAGTGTTTGCCGCGCGAAATGGGCACGGATTTTTGGTCGACGCGCCTGCGAATGAGATGCATGCGTTTGAGATCGCGGGAGTCGTGCTGCTTGTGTTTGGGCTGGCGGCGCTGGCTTGGGGACTTACGAAGCGCAACGCGACGGAAATGGCGGTGACGAATAAGCGCGTGCTGATCAAGACGGGGCTCGGCAGTCGGCGAACGCTGGACTTGATGTTGTCGCGCGTGGAAAGCATCGGCGTCGAGGAGAGTTTCTGGGGGCGGATGCTTGGGTATGGGTCGGTGACGGTGCGTGGGACAGGCGGGACGCCAGAGTCGTTTGTGATGATTTCGCATCCGCAGGAATTTCGGCGGAGCGTGCAGGCGCAGATTGGGCATGTGGAACCGGCCAGCAACGTGCCTCCGCCAGTGGCACGAGCGTAAACGCGCTGCCGGATGCCCATTGGTTACACGCACCCGAGCGCGACGGCGCATGGCCGCGAAAGATCGGCGCCAATCCGGCTGCTGCGGCGGTGGCCGAGATGGCTCGCTAAGCCGTAGTGCTCCCGTGGCGCAGGGCGAGTATAATGGCGCCCATGAGCTCCCCTAAATTCGCACTGGTGCGGCCCGAGCCGACCGAGTACGCGCCCTACTTCGAGAAGTACGTCTCCAAGGTGCAGGGGGGCGACATTCTGTCGCTGCTCGAATCGCAGCGGCTCCAGACGGCGCAGCTGTTCGCGGCCAGCACCGAACGCGATGGGAATTTCCGCTACGCGCCGGACAAATGGACGATCAAAGAAATCGTCGGACATCTGAGCGATTCGGAGCGCATCTTTTCGTATCGGGCGTTGCGCATCGCGCGCGGAGACCAGACGCCGCTGCCCGGGTTCGAGCAGGACGATTACATCAAGAACGGCAATTTTGCCGAGCAATCTCTGGCCGACCTGGTGCAGGAATACGGGTTGATTCGTGTATCGACGCTGGCGCTCCTGCGTTCTTTCAATTCCGAGGCGTGGAACCGGCGCGGAACGGCGAGCGAGAAGCCGATCACGGTGCGCGCTCTCGCGTTCGTCATCGCAGGCCACGAGCTGCACCACCGCGAGATCCTTAACGAGCGATATTTCCCCGCCATTCCGCGCGCCTAAAGACGGGCGTTCGACGTCAATCCACCGTTGCGTTCATTCTGCGATCAAGCGCGGACCCGCACGCGGTAGATGTAGCACCGTTGGTACGGCAGCCGGGCACGGTGGCTGACGCCGCGGGCGGCGCTACGCGAAGCGCGAGCCACATCCGTCTTGCGCCAATCGGTTCGGGCGACATGAGACCGAAGATCCAGCATGTCTTTACGATGCCGGTTCGCGATGTGGAAAAGCTCCACCAGCAGCGTGATGGACGTTGCCATGAAAAACGCTCCGGCGAAGAGCGCATAGGATTGCGAGGCGGCCGGACTGGTGAGCTGGTCCTCGACGATGTAGCCGCCTGCGAGGAGCATCGCCACCGCGAAGAAGAATATCGGCGCGGCGAAAATGCGAAACGCGCCTTCGCGCTTCGCGGCGGGTTTGGCTGGAATCGCGTGAACGCCCGGAACTACGATGGACTTAAGCATGGCTCTTCATCTTTCGGCGAAGCTTCCGCCGCTGGCGGCTCGTCGATCCGCAAGAATTCGAGATAGGAATAAGATGGTGCGGCGTATTTCTTCTTCATGATGTCGCCGCACGCGCAGCGCGGATTCTGACCATGGATTCCACCGCTGACTTCAACAACGACCTGGCATCCGCAAGCGGGATTCACGCAGTGCCAGTGTTCCTTGGCTCTCATCAACATGGCGCCCCCTCAGTGCGCAGACTGTTTACATGCCGAGGCGCTCACCCGACCGATCGCGCGGCTGCATGTTTACGGACAGGTAAAATACCTAAAAATAGAACTTGACGCAAGTATTACTTTTCAGGAAGCGGCGCCGCCCGGTGCCGGAGCGAGTTAGCGAGATTGGCATCAGGCGAGTACCCCAAGCGTTCGTGGAAAGTAACCGACACGGACGGCGCGGAAAATGGAAAATCGAAATTGGGAAGCGGCTCGCGAGTCGCGACTCTTACGTCTGATTAGGATGCTGCCTTAGCTGCG
>JAFAZL010000737.1 GCA_019239815.1 Acidobacteriota bacterium | reverse complement strand
TCGCAACGATCTCGAGCGCCCTCTGCGCGACTCCGGCAAAGGTACCAGCAGCGCCACTGTTGGCCAGGGACGCTTCCGCGACGCCGTCATCGTTTGCGAAGTCGCACTCTCGTTCACGCTCCTCGTCGGCGCGGGCCTACTGATGCGCAGCTTCGTCGCTCTCCGTGGCATCAGCCTCGGGATGCACGCCGATCACGTTCTCGTCACGCGGCTTCCCATTCCGAGCGAGCGTTATCAAACCGCGTCGCAACTCGTTTCTTTCTATCGCCCTCTGCTCGAGCAACTGAAAGCGCTTCCTGGCGTCACCGACGTCGCCGAGAGCAGCGCGTTGCCACCGTATGGCGGCTTTCCGACCGACGTCGAAGTCTCGGGCGCCGTTCACTCCGAAAAATGGCCGGCGCTCTTCCAACTTTGCAGCGAGCGCTTTTTCTCCGTCCTTCATATCCAGTTGCGCGATGGCCGCTTCTTCGACGAAACCGAAGTCAGCGCCGCCCGTAAAGTCGCCGTCATCAACGAAACTTTCGCACAGCGCTACTTCGATCGTGTCAATCCGATCGGCCGCCGCATCCGCGTCTCCGACCTCGCAAACTTTCCCGATAAAGTCGACGATCCCTGGTTTGAAGTCGTCGGTGTTGTGAGCGACGTTCGCAACAAGGGCCTACAGGAACCGGTTCAGCCCGAAATATGGCTGCCCTACACGCTGACCGGCTCCGGTCAACGCGGAATCCTCGTCCGCACCGCCAACGACCCCATGTCGCTCATGGACTCCGTCCGCCGCGAAGTGTGGGCCGTCGACCGCAGCGTCGCGCTTACCTACACCGGCTCGATGGAGAACTACATCAATTTGCAGTCCTACGCCGGTCCACGATTCGGTTTTGTGTTGATGACGACCTTCGCGATCGTCGGCCTCGCGCTCGTTTCCATCGGGGTGTACAGCGTCGTCGCGTACGCTACGGCCCGACGCACGCACGAAATCGGCATTCGCATGGCGCTCGGCGCGACGCGATCCGACGCTCTCAAACTTGTTCTCAGCATAGGACTCCGCGTAATCGCCCTTGGCGTCGCGATCGGACTCGTCGCCAGCCTTGCGCTCTCACGCATTCTGGCGAGCCAGCTTTGGCAAACGTCCGCGCACGATCCGCTGACAATGGGCGGTGTCGCGATTTTGCTGCTCGTAATCGGCGTCGTCGCCTGCGTCGTTCCCGCGCGCCGTGCCACGAGCATCGATCCGACGTTGGCGCTACGCCACGAGTAGAGCGAAAGGAGAGTTTTTGAAATGCCAGGATGGCCAAAACAATTCCTCGCCCGCCTTCGCTCGCTCTTCCATCGCGACCAACTCGATCGCGATCTCGACGACGAACTGGCTTTCCACCTCGCGCAGCGTACCGACAAGAATCGCGCCGGAGGCATGGACGCCGCCGAAGCCCACCACGCCGCGCATCGACAACTCGGTAACCCAACCCATCTGAAAGAAGAAACGCGCAATATGCGCACGCTTCCGACCGTAGAAAATCTCGCGCAAGACGTTCGCTACGGCGGCCGCACACTGCTCAAGACTCCACTTTTCGCCCTGATCGCCGTCGCAACGCTCGCACTAGGAATTGGCGCCAGCACCGCAATCTTCAGCGTGGTGAACAGCGTCTTGCTCCGGCCGCTTCCCTATGCCCAACCCGAACGCCTGGTGCAAGTCTGGGAGACCAATCTCAAAGCGTCGTACAACCGAAACGTCGTCAATCCCGTGAATTTTCTCGACTGGACCGAACAGAATCACTCGTTCAGCGGCATGGCCGCGATCCTCGATACTTCGACGAAACTTGGCCTCGGGCAAGAGCCATTGCAGGTGCCGGCGATTTTGGTCTCGCCCCAATTTCTCTCTGTGCTCGGCGTGGCACCCATGCTCGGTAACGGCTTCGCCGAAGGAGATGGCAAAGAAGGCGACCCGATCAAGGTCATTCTCACCTACGAATTCTGGCAGCAGCAGTTTGGCGGAGACCCAAAAGTCGTCGGGCGCCAGATTCGAAATAACGAGAGGCCGGCGACGATCATCGGTGTGATGCCACGCGGCTTCGCCTTGCCGAACGTGCGAGGCAGCGTGTTCTTGCCATACGCCATCGACCGAAGTTCTGAGTTCGCGAAGCAGGGGCGCTACATGATGGTCGTCGCGCGGCTGAAACCCGGCGTGACCCTCGCGCAGGCAAGCGAGGACATGAATCGTGTTGCGGAATATACCGTCGCGACGCGACCAAACTTCAACACCAACTGGGGCGCCCTCGTTCTCCCGATGCTGGAAGACGCGACGCGCGACGTACACCAACCACTGCTGCTTCTGCTCGGCGCAGTCGGCTTCGTGCTGCTGATCGCCTGCGCGAATGTCGCCAATTTATTGCTGATGCGCGGCGCTGCGCGTGAGCGCGAACTCGCCGTTCGTGTGGCAATCGGCGCCAGCCGGTCTCGAGTGATTTGCCAGCTCCTCGCCGAAAATCTTCTACTTTCCGCACTTGGCACGCTCGGGGGACTCGCCATCGCCCAATGGGGGTTGGGCGCACTACTCTCGTTGATTCCCGAAGCAGCGCCGTTGCCCCGAATGAATTCGATCCGCATCGACAGCACTGTGTTTTTGTTCGCGTTAACGCTGACCTTCGGTACGACGCTACTCTTCGGACTCTTGCCCGCGCTACGCCTGTCCCGCATCGATCTGTTCGATGCGCTCAAGCAAGGGACTTCGCGCACCGGCGTCGGAAGCAATCGGCGCGTGCGCCAGGCGTTAATGGTCGCGGAAATTGCCTTGGCTCTGATGCTTTCCGTTGGTGCTGGCTTGCTCCTGCGCAGCTTCCAACGACTGACTTCCGTAAACCTCGGCTTTCGCACCGACAATCTCGTCACAATGCGTGTTTTCGTGCCAGACAACGTCGACTCGGTTCCTGTTCGTGCTCGATATCTGGATCGTTTGGTAGACGCGGTGCGCAAGGTGCATGGCGTCGAGGCTGCGGGCTTCACCCATTTTCTCCCGCTGATGGACCGCGTGTCCGGTTCGTGTTTTGCGCTCGGCGCGGAGCTGCCCAAGAATGAGGCCGATGCGCCCGATGCGCAGTTCCTCGTCGTGAGTTCGCACTATTTCGATGCGATGCGAACGCCGCTGTTGACCGGTCGAGATTTCGATGAACACGACAAGGCCGACGCAACGACCTCTGTCATTGTGAACCAAGCATTTGTTCAAAAGTTTTTGGACGGCAAGGACGCTGTAGGTCAGCAGGTGAGTGTTTGCTGGACTGTGACAAATCCGGGACGCATCGTCGGCGTCGTTGGCAATGCGCGCCAGACACGACTCAAAGACAAACCGGTCCCGACAATCTTTCTCGCGAATTCACAGGCAGCCGCGTATGGAGTGACTCTCGTCATTCGCACTGCCGACGATCCGAACCAGATCATTCGCCCAGTCGAAACCGCGATTCACGATTACGATCCCCAACAAGCGATTTCCGAAGTGCAAACGATGGAGCATGTCTTTTCCGACTCCGCATCCGAAGCGCGCTTTCAGCTCGTTCTCCTCCTGATTTTTGCAGGGCTCGCGATCGTACTCTCGATGATCGGCGTCTATGGCGTCGTCTCTTATTCGGTGACACAGCGCACGCCGGAGATCGGTGTCCGCATGGCCATGGGCGCAGACACTTCGCAAATTGCGCGAATGGTATTGCGCGAAGCTCTGCTGCTCGCGGGTCTCGCGGTGGGGATCGGTCTCGCCGGCGCACTCGCATTGACTCGTGTGATGGAATCTTTGCTCTACGAAACGACTCCGAACGACCCGGCCACGCTCGCAATTTCAGCATCAGCGGTTCTTGTTGTCGCGGCCGCAGCAGCTTTGGTCCCAGCGCGTCGCGCCACGCGTGTCGATCCGCTGGTCGCGTTGCGGTACGAGTAGCTTAGTCAGACAAGACATTGCCAGAGGGAGGAATTTCGTGCTTTTCGCGATTCGCACCGCATTGCTGAAAATTCGAGCGCTTTGGACGCGCCGCGAACTCGATCGCGACCTCAACGACGAACTCGCTTTCCACCTCGCGCAACGAACCGACAAAAATCGCGCCGCAGGGATGGATCCGGCCAACGCACGCTACGCGGCTCATCGCCAACTCGGCAATGCGACTCAAATCAAAGAGCACGCGACGCGCCTGCGAACATTCGCCGCATTCGAGGACGTCCTGCAGGATCTCCGCTACGGCGCGCGCATGCTGCGCAAAAGCCCAGGCTTCGCTCTCATCGCCATCGCAACCCTCGCGCTCGGCATCGGCGTGAACACTGCAATCTTCAGCGTCGTAAAAGCCGTGCTGCTCGATTCCCTTCCGTATCGCCTGCCCCATCAGCTCGTCGCCATCACGGATGGCGACGACGATGGTAAGCCAACGAGGGTTTCGTATGGCGAAGTCAACGATTGGAAATCGCGCCAGCACTCATTCGAACAAATCGCTCTGTATCGCGGCTGGACTCCTGCCGCGACCGGCGACGGCACCCCTCGCATGGTCTTCGGACTGCGCGTGACGCAGAACTTTTTCGACACGCTCGGCGTCACTCCGCGCTTCGGTCACAATTTCACACCCGACGAAGATCGCCCCGACCGCTGGCATGTCGTGCTCTTGAGCTACCCCTACTGGGTGCGGCAATTCGGCGCCGACCAAGGTGTCATCGGCAAGACGATTCTGCTCGACCAAGTTCCATTCGAAATCGTCGG
>JAFAZL010000731.1 GCA_019239815.1 Acidobacteriota bacterium | reverse complement strand
AGGCGATCTGCACGCTCAGCGAATCTGCTTCCAACAGGCGCTGTAGTGTGCGCTGCATCGCGCGGCTGTCTTCAACGACCAATACAGTTTCCATAGCTCTGTCCTTATGACTTCCTTTCGCGCTGGCCGTGAATCTCGAATCGGCCTGCTTGCCTTTCTGACGTATCTAAACTCGAATCGACGCCTAGAAATCTCCTCAGTAATCCGGATTTAGCGCGTCGGGATCGTAATCTTGTCCGTACTTGTTTTTGTGTTCCCTTTGAATCTGTTTCGCCACGGGGACAGAAATCGTAGGCAGCGCGTGAATCGCATCGTCAATGACGACGGTGCGCTGCAGGCTCGCGAGCGATTCTGGTTTCGCATTCTCGTACCAGACATGCATCGTGTATCTGCCCGGCGTGACGCCGCTCAGCGTATAGCGGCCCGACTTGTCAGAAATCCCATAGATGCTGGAGTCGACCGCGAGGACCACGCCGGTCATTTCCGGATGAATGTTGCAGAACAAATACGATGGGCCGACGCGATCGAAGCGGACCGAGCGCTGCGAGCCCGCCTGATACAGACCCAGGTCGAAACGCTTGCCGCGATAGAGCGAAAACACATTGTGGAACCACGGGTCTAAATTCGGAAAATCGACGACGCTGCCCACAGGAACCACCAGCAGGCTCGGCTCAAATCGCTTGTTGTGTTGCACAAGGCGATAGCGGGGCTGGTCGATCGTATGCGGCATCGTGCTCGACCCGCCCGGGCTGAGCCAGATCACGACCAGGGACGCGTCGGGAGCGCTATCGGAGCCCGACTGTGTGAGTGTGACTTCGCCAGTGACCTCGTCGGCGCGCAGCTTGCTGGACTTCCCGCCAGTGTGGTTGTTTGTGGCGCGCCCGTTCCTCGCGCCACTGGACGCCACGCTAATACCCGCCCCGATCGCGAGTCCAGCGCCGGCGAGGACGCAAAACAGAAGTCGCACTTTGTTCGATTCAATTCTCATACCCTAAAAAAGGAACCCAACAGCCAGTCCAAGTTGTCCTGCCGAATCCGCGGGTCCAGTTACGTCGTAGGTTCGCAACCGTCGATACTCGACCGAGAAAATCAGATCCGATCGCGGCTTGAAGATATAGTTCGCGAACAGCATCTGATTGCGCGCCGGAACCGAAAGCAAAAACGAGTCCGTGACCGCGGCGTTGCGAAGGTCGCCTGAATTCCTTCCACCCGTCCCTGCTGCCACGTTAAATTCATTGCGCGAATCGAGCCGGAACTTGAACTGTGTCCATCCGCCAATCACACCGATGTTCGCTAGCTGTGGCGCTGTCACCGAAGCGTAGTAGATCGCATTGGCCGGCTTCAGCGGACTCAGCGGCAAGCCGCCGAAGCCGTCGATGCCTCGCCCGGTGAAAAATTCGCCGCTTAGCTCCGTCCGTCGAATCAGCGGAAACCGCCAATCCATGGTGCCTGCCCAGCCGGAGACGTTATATCCGCCCACAAACCGCTGAGGCGAATAGACGGCCCCGAACCCAATCGTCGCGGGCCGATCCTCCGAACCGTGACTCGCCGACACACGCGCTGCATAGGTTGGCTGGCGTGAATTCTCCGTCGGTGAAGGGATGCGCACAGTCGTGTTCGGCGCGTTGTCGCTGTACGACGACGGATCGAGAAACCCCGCTTCGATCTTAAACGCCGAAAACGTTCCGTCGAATCGATGTTCCGCGCGAATCGTCGGCGTCCACGACCAAAGTTTGCCCGCCGACGCGAAGCCAGGCACGATCACGCTCATGTAGCTCGTCGGCAGATTCGGCGCGAAGAACGGATAGTCGAGCCCCGCGACAAACGACGTATGCTTCCAGTCCATCCGAAAACGCGCCAATCGCAACTCGGCTAAACCCGAGTTGTTTCCCCCGTAGCTCGTCGGCACGCCTCCGAAGAAGTCCATTTGCAGATCCGCACTCGTGTGCGCTCCGAAGACCGTCGGTCCGTAGCCCGTCAACCCGATGATCGATTGCCGCACCGAAGCACCGACGCTGCCGTCGGAGTATCCCACCAACGGGCCCAGCGCGATGCTCGGCAGACTGGGATTGTCCACTTGACCGAAATTTGCGAACGCCGTGAACAGCGCCAATCCCGAGAGCTTAACCCGGTAGCGCGACATACTCTCCACCTTCACTTGCCGCTGTTCTTCCACGCGTTCATTCAAAATGTCCCAGTCGTCCTGGGTGATTTGTGCGGGCGCGCTCTTAGATTCGTCGGCGGGAGCTTGCTGTGCGCTAGGCGCTCCTGCCGGGATCGAGGAATGATCACTCGGCTGCACGTCAGCACTCAATGCGGACCCTGCATTGGCTCCCGAATTCATCTTCGCGAGCACCTGTTTCAACTCCGCGCGCAGCTCCAGAATCTCGGTACGCGACTGCGCCAGCTCGACCTGAGTCTGCTCCAGCGAGCGCGTCAACTGATCGATCTTGTCCGAAATCTCAGCCGTGCTCTGCGCCAGGTCGGCACCGACTGCGCCGCCCGTTTGCGATTGCCCAAGCACCGCCGGGCTACAACACAATGCAACGCACCCCAAAATACCCGGAAAGAGCCCCCGTATGCGCTGCAAGGCGCGGCGAGAAGGGTACGTCATGACAAACAGCCTCCTTGGACTGCGACGCTCGTGCCGAGTATTTTAGCCTCACTGGGGCCCCTAGGTGCTTTCGGGCCACCGAAATGTCTCCGAGTTGTCAGACCCAAATCCCGGAGCTTTTATTCCGGTAGTAAAGTGCACGGCAGCCAAACCTCCGACAAGCGCGACGAGCGATGGAACCCGGACGACCGCAAGACGGTGGTTGTGCTTGTGCCCGCCCGCGACCTGCAGATGCTTCGAAATGCCGAAATTACGGCATGTTCGCGGCGCCTTCACAACAACCGGACAACTTAGTAACAAAAATACGGTTCTCGGGCCTGTCGATTGTCAAGAATTCGTCAATATGACGTCACTACATCGTCGGGCGAGAATGGTGGCGAGGAGAATGCTCGACGGAGAGAAGCACACTGGGGAAAGAGACCGGGCCATCGCGGTGAAACCGAGGGATGGCCGTGGTGAAGCGTGCTATCTATTTCGGCGCGTTTCGGTACGACCCGGGAGGCAGCGAAGGCGAGCCGTGTTTAGGCGAGGACGTTTAGGCGCGTGCCTTTCGTGTCGGTACCGGTATTCTGCTCCTGGCTCGTACTGGCCTGTTTGTTGTCGGCGGTTGCCGCCGGCTGCGGCTGCGTCGCCGGTTCGGCATGAATCCGTGAGTTGTTCTGACCAATGATCGCGTTCGCCTTTGTCTCGGCGTTCTGTGACTTTTGCGAATTCACATTCTGAATAGCTTGCTCTTCGTTCGTGTGCGATTGGCTGATTCGATTGACCGACATGGAGACTCCTGCTTTGGGGGATCAGGACGCACCGGTCCAGTTTGAACAAGCCTACGGGCTATGCTCAATCTAACTTATCGGCAGGAGTAAAAAAGACTTTAGTCCTGGAAAGTGGAGATGAAAAAAATCTAATCCGCCGGCTCCGGCGCGATCACCGTATGCGTCCGGCGGCTCGGCACCAGGCTACGCACCAACACGTACAGCACGGGGATGAAGAGCAAGTTGAGTGTTGTGGCGGCGATCATACCGCCAAACACCGTCGTGCCCACAGAGATGCGGCCCGCGCGGCCCGCGCCCTGGGCTAATACCAGCGGCACCACGCCTAAGATGAATGCTAGCGAGGTCATCAGAATCGGCCGCAAACGGATGCGTGCCGCCTCGATCGCCGCTTCGACGATCGACAAGCCTTGCTCGCGCAATTGTTCCGCAAACTCGACGATCAAAATCGCGTTCTTGCTCGAGAGGCCGATCAACATGACCAACCCAATCTGGCAATAAACGTCGTTCTGGAGTCCGCGCAGCGCCTGCGATCCGATTGCGCCGAGCAGCGCGACGGGCACCGCCAGCAGCACGATGAACGGCAGGACGAAGCTCTCGTATTGCGCGGCCAGAGTCAGGTACACGACAACCAAGCCGAGGCCAAACAGCAGCGTCGCTTTCCCGCCGGACTCTAGTTCTTCCAGCGACAGTCCGCTCCATTCGAAGGTCATGCCGTTCGGCAAAGTCTTCTTCGCCAGCGCTTCCATGTCTTCGATCGCCTGGCCGGAGCTGCGTCCCGGCGCCGCATTGCCGTCGATTTCCGCCGAGCGGAACAAATTGTAGTGCGTGATGACCTGAGGATTCGCGGTCTGCTCGATCGACGCCACATTGTCCAACGGGATCATCTTCCCCGTGTCCGACTTCAGGTAATACTGGCGGATGTCTTTTGCCTGCGAACGAAATCCTTCGTCGGCCTGCACGTAGACGCGATAAGCGCGATTGTTGAAGTCGAAATCGTTGACGTACACCGAGCCCATATACACCTGCAGCGCGTCGGTGATCTGGCTGAAAGGCACCTGCAGGCTTTTCGCTTTTTCGCGATCGATGCGCACGAGATATTGGGGATCGTTGGCAGTGAAGCTGGTGAACAAGCCCGTCAGTTTTCCGCCGCCATTACCTTGCGCCACCAACGTGTTGGCGGTATTCGCGATCGTCTGAAGGGAATTGCGGCCCAGATCTTCGAGTTGAAAGGTGAAGCCTCCGAATTGACCGAGGCCTTGCACGGCCGGCGGATTGAACGGCACAACCTGACCGCCGGGAATCATAAATAACGGACCGCGCAGTTTTTCAACAATCGTCTGCGCCGAATGCGCATCTCCCTTACGCTTGTCGAAGTCCAGCAGGTTCGCGTAAATGATCGCGCGGTTGGGCGCGTTGCCCGCCTGGCTGAAACCCGCCACGGTGAATACGCCGCTGATTTCGGGCACTTTCGCAAGCTCTTGTTCGACCTTTGCGCACAAATCCCTTGTGTAGGTTAGCGAAGCGCCCTGCGGAGCCTGAATGATGAACATGATGTAGCCTTGGTCATCCTCAGGGATGAAGGCGCGCGGCACGCTCTGATACACCCAGTAGGTTGCGCCGAGAACTCCAACGAAAAGCAGCAGCGCCGCGAAGCGCCAGCCGATGACGTGGCGCACCGTCGAGCGATAAAGCTCTGTTGTCCACTCGACGCCGCGGTTGAACGCGCGGAAAAACGCGCCCTGCGCTCGCTCGCGGTGATGCCCGAGGAAGATGGCCGATAGCGCGGGCGTGAGTGTGAGTGCGTTGAATGCTGAGATCGAAACTGAGAAGGCGATGGTCAGCGCGAATTGCCGAAACAGGATGCCCGTCGTTCCGGGGAAGAGCGCTACGGGAACGAACACGGCAACCAGCACGAGAGAGGTCGCAATGACCGCGCCGGCGACTTCCTTCATCGCCACCGACGCCGCGTTGTGCGGCTCGGTGATTCCTTCGGTGATGTGTCGCTCGACGTTTTCGATGACGACGATCGCGTCATCGACGACGAGACCTGTCGCTAGCGTGATTCCGAACAGTGTTAGCGTGTTGATCGAGAAGCCGAACAGCTTGACGAAGATGAAGGTGCCGATCAGCGAGACCGGAATTGTAATGGCCGGAATGAATGTGCTGCGCCAGTCCTGGAGGAACAAGTAGATAACGACGATGACGAGCAGCACGGCTTCGACCAGCGTTTGCAGCACGTCTTTGATCGACTCGCCGACGACCGTTGTCGAATCGAATGCAACGGCGTACTTCATGCCTGGTGGGAAATTCTTCGACAGCAGTTTTAATTCTTCCTTCGCGGCTCGATCCACGTCGAGCGCGTTTGCGCCCGGCAACTGCGTGACGGCTAAGCCGACGGCGTCGTGACCATCGAAGCGCAGCAGCGACGCGTAGCTTTCCGCGCCCAGCACCGCGTGGCCGACATCGCGCAGTCGCACCAGCGTGCCGTCAGTGCCGGATTTCAGCACGATGTCGTCGAATTGCGAAGGCTCAGTGAGACGGCCAATGGCGCGCACGCTGATTTCGTACGCCTGTCCGTCACTCGAAGGCTGCTGTCCGACTTCGCCAGCCGCCACCTGTACGTTTTGCTCTTGCAGCGCTGCGAGTACCGCGGTCGCCGTTAGTCCCCGCTGCGCCATGCGCGCGGGGTCGAGCCACAAGCGCATCGCGTATTTGCGTTCGCCGAAAATAATCGCGTCGCCAACGCCGGGGACGCGCTTGACTGCGTCGCGCACATAGATATCGAGGTAGTTGCTGAGAAACAGGCTGTCGTATTGCCCGTTTTCGGTGTACACGCCGGCGCCGAAAACGAATCCGCCAAGCTGTTTGGTGATGATAACGCCGGTGTTCTTCACCGTATCGGGCAAACGGCCCAGCGCCTGGCTCACACGGTTCTGGACGTCAACGGCTGCGAGATCGACGTTGCGCGTCACATCAAACGTCACCGTGATCTGGCTCGTGCCATCGTTGCCGCTGCTCGATGTGATGTACTTCATCTTCTCGACGCCGTTAATGGCCTGTTCCAGCGGAATCGTCACCGCCGATTCAACCGTTTGCGCGTTCGCACCGATGTAGGCGCTCGACACGACGACCTGCGGCGGCGCCAAGTCGGGAAACTCGGCGATGGGAAGGGAAGGAATCGAAATCGCGCCGCCGAGAATGATGAGCAGCGCGCAAACCGTCGCAAACACCGGCCGTCGAATGAAAAAATCAACAAACACTGTTCAATTTACCCCGTCAAATTTCGTTTGTAGTGCGGCGCTTGCTCCGCCCGGCTTGAACATCAACCACGCTGGATCGCGAAGCTTCGCCAGTTGCCGGTTCGCGTTCTCTCGGAGCGCAAGCGGAGCACGGGCCACGATCTCGCCCGCTTATTTCCCCGGTGGCGCCGCCATCCCCTGCGCTGGCTGACCATCCACAACCGTCTCCATCACAGGCGCCCCGTCGCGCAGAAATTGCAGTCCCGAAACAATGATGTGGTCGCCGGCTTTAATGCCGTCCTGGACCGCGTAGTTGTTGCCAACAGTGTCGCCGACCTTCAGCAATTTCTGCCGCGCGACCGTTTTGCCGCTGTCCTTCTCGGACAAAAACGCGAAGAACTCGCCGTTGATGCGCGTGACCGCCAGGATCGGAATCACCGTGCCTTCGTGCGTTCCCCAGATGAGTTGTGCGCGCACCTGTTGCGAAATGCGCAGCGTATCGCGCGAATTTTGCACTGTGGCCTTCGCCAGCACCGTCTGAGTATCGGTGTCGACCTGCGGCGAAATGAAAGTGATCTTTGAGTCGGCCAGATCCTTGCCGGCGGTATCGACCAGATGTACCGGCACGCCGATGCGCAAATTCCGCGCGCGATCCGCAGGCACGTAGATGTAGGCTTCCACTGGTCCCGGCTCATCGACCGTCGTCAGCAGCGTCGTCACCTGCACACGATCGCCGACACGCACTGGAATGTCGCCAACGATTCCGGGCGCAGGCGCCGCCACCGTGTAGTAGTGCAGTTCCACTTGCTGCGTGGTAACCGCCTGCTCCAGCGATTTCAATTGGGCCAGCGCTGAGTCATAAGTGGTCTGCGCGTTGTCGAGGTCTTGCTTTGGCGTCACGCCGGCTTCATACAGTCTTTTTTGGCGATCGAGCTGGATCTTTGCGTAGTTCAGGTTCGCTTCCTGCGCCACGCGCGTCGCTTCCTGGCTGCTCACCGTCGCCTGCTGCTTCAGCGGGTCAATCTGCAGCAGCGGTTCGCCGGGTTTCACCCGGTCGCCCGACTTCACGAAAATCTTCGTGATGTATCCCTCGACTTGCGGATTGATGATCGACGAATTCCGCGATTTCAAAATCGAGAGGTATTCCGTCTCGTCGGGAATCTTCTGCGTCTTCGCCACCTGCACCTGGACAGGCATGGCTTGCATCGCGCCTTCGGCCGCCGCATCCCCGCCAGCCGAGGTTTTCCCGCACCCCACAGTGCCCACGAAGACCGCCGACACGGCGAGCGCCATCGCGGCCGCGGCGGACCAAGTCCGCTCCGGCGCACTCCCCTGAGACCCAGAAAGGCGTCCTCTCAAAATGTCCAGTGATTCCAACATACGACCCGATTCCCCCGTAAGCACCCTCAGGCGTACACAGCGTCCTAAGCGCGCGAGGCCAAGTACTCCCCAACTCTAAATCTTACGCGAACTTAGCCGCTCTGCCTAGGCACACCCAAACCGTGACTGAATTAGACGCCAGCCAGAAAAATCCGTTACTTCGTCGTAGGTGTGAGGGTTGTAGGGGCGGGGCTTGCTCCGCCCGGCGTAAGATCCAACTGCGACGTATAGCTCGAGCTGGATCGAAAAGGTCCGCCAAGCCCGACCTGCTCAATAAAGATCAGTAGGATCGATAGGCTTCCCGGTTAAACCGAGTTGCAGCACTTCAATCTGTTCCTTACGGTCAAAAACTTTGCCGGGGAACAGCCGCTTCGTGATGATCCGGACTCCACCAAACGCGATGCCGATCACAATCGTCACCACCATAAACACGCCGGTCGCGATGAAAATCTTCACCACGGTACTCATGATCGGTGGATCGGTCGCCGTCTGGCTCGGCTCGTTCCAGGTCACCGAAGTCTCGTAGTTCACCTGGCTTCGCAGCTTGTCGGCATACTCCGGCGACGTCGGTGCCAGCACAATCGACAGCAGCGAACCTTTGCGCTCGATGCCGCTCGTCGTCAACTTCGCATCCGCCAGCGCCCGCTGCAGATGCCGCAAATGCAGTTCGGCCAACTGCGGCGTCGGATATTCAATCAGCAGCAGCGTCGCTTGATCCTTCCCACTCTTGTACTTCGCCAACATCGCCTCAGCGTGCGACTCGAATCCTGCCTCGGCGGCAAGCGATGTCAAATCGACTTTCCCATCCGAGTTTTGCAACAGCCCGGATTGCAGTTCGGTTGCCGCCTGCTGAAATCCAAGTGCTCCTAGGGCATATCGTTCCGTCAAGAATTCTTTGTTCTTCTCGGGTAGGTATGTCGCGATAGGAGGAGATGCAACGTGATCTGAGACGGAGTTAACCCAGGCGACTACGGGAGGAAATTCAGGGGAATTCTCCGGTAGCGACCACATCCGCAAAATGACATTTCCTTTGATGATGAGGGTGTTGTAAACGTTCATTAGCCCGAACCGCGCGCGAAGGAAATCGTAGGCCTCGTAGGCACCGCTGGAATCCTTGAATTGGTAGAGCGTGACGGGAATCGTGCGATTGCCACCCGCGCGGTAATCCTTCGTGCTTACGGAGATGAGGCCACATTCCTTCGCTAACGCATCGCTGAGAGCTGATGGCGCAGCGGATTTGGATGCCTGACTGGGATCGGCGGTCCAATCGCCAAGCTTGGCAGGCCACTGGACGTCGGCTGCGCGGAGGATGGGCGTGAGGATGAAAATTGCGGCAAATACGAGGAGAAACTTGGTCCCTGTTCGCATCGATTCCAATTTGGCCAACTTTGTTAGACACCACCAGACTAGCGCTGGTTCCGGGGTGAATCAACTGAGGCGGCTGCTGTCGATCTTGCGGCAGAAGACAGGGGTACTCGAGGCTGGATTCCCGTGATGCTGTTCAAACTCTGGAGATAGCTCGCGACGCCCTGATAAAGCCCTTCCGCGACGCGCTGCCGGTGCTCCGGCTTCTTCAAAAGCTGCTCGTCGGAAGGGTTACTCAAAAACGAAATCTCCGTCAAAATCGACGGCATATCCGCGCCAATCAGCACCACAAAAGGCGCCTTGCGTACTCCGCGATCTTTCACCGGCTTATATTGCTTCTGAATCCGCTTCGACAGCGAATCCTGAATATCCGATGCAAACTCGCGCGACTCGTCGATCTTCTCGCTGCGCGCGATTCGCTTCACGATGTCGTCGAGGTCGTGAATGCTCTCGCTCGCGGTCGCGTTCTCGCGCGAAGCCACTTCCATCGCATCCGGGGACCCCTTCAAATTCAAATAGTACGTTTCAATCCCGCGCGCGCCGTGATCGTGTGAAGAATTCGCGTGAATCGAGATGAACAAATCCGCCTTCGCCTCGTTCGCGATATGCGTCCGCTCTTCCAGCGGAATAAACGTGTCATCCGAACGCGTATAAACCACGTCCGCGCCCGGCAACCGCTGCTGAATGATCTTCCCTAGCCGCAACGCCACGTCGAGGCACAGATCTTTCTCCATCAATCCCGTCGGCCCAATCGTCCCAGTGTCATGCCCGCCATGCCCTGCGTCAATCACAATTCGCCCAATCTTCAGTCCCAACGCCCGCGTCAGCGTCGAATTCCCATCGCGCAACGGCTGCGCCGAAGTCGAAGGCTGAATCAAATCCGGCTTCGCGCCCTTCTTCGATTTCTTCGACGACGAATCGCTCCTCACCAACGAAGGTGGCAAATTCGAAGTTCCGGCACTCTCCGCTGAGTTCGAGGCCGATGTCGTCGTTTTCGCGGAATCATTCGTCGGGTTAGCGCCAGCACCCGAGCGTCTTGACGGAGGCGGTGCCGGCGTAGCCGGCCTCGCCGTCGCGTCCGCAGGCACATCCGCCGCATCCACACCCTTCGCCGAGTTCGCCGGTTGAATCTCTTTCGTCTTCCCGTTCACGTTCGCCGGACCAGCCGGCAAAACATCCGCCAACTCCGCCTCGCCCTTCGCATCCACCACCGGGGGATTCACTGGCTTCGCCCCCTTGTTGGCCGCTTTCGCAGCTCCTGTCTTCGCATACAAATCGATGATCAGCGCCGGCGGATTGTCTTGCAGGGAAGCGTTGTATTCCTTCACGCCGTTCACATCGAGGACGACGCGCACAATCCCCGCGTGATTTTGCGCCGCGCGCACCGCCGTCAACAAACTGCCGTCAACCTTGACGTTCGCCTTCGCCACTTCCG
>JAFAZL010000539.1 GCA_019239815.1 Acidobacteriota bacterium | reverse complement strand
GCTGGCGCCGTTTGGCGTGACGGTGTGCACGATCGAGCCTGGCGCGATCAATACGCCTGCCGTGGAAAAAACGCTGGGCGATGTCGAAGGCGTCATTCGAAACATGCCGCCAGCCGGTGCGACGCGATATGGAGATATGTTGCGCATCTTTACGAAGCGCGCTTACGAGAGAGAGAAAGCTGGGAGTTCGCCGGATGTTGTGGCGGAGGCGATTCGCGATGCGTTGACGGCGAAGAAGCCGAAGATTCGGTACGTCGTTGGGAAAGATGCGCGGCAAATGACGATGATGCCGAGGATCTTGTCGGACCGGATGCTGGATGGGATTCGGAAGAAGCTTTTCAGTCCGAAATGATTATTCGGAGCGAAGGGTGGTGATGGGGTCGAGTTGTGTGGCGCGGAGGGCGGGGATGTAGCTTGCGGCGAGGGCGACGGCGGTGAGGACGAGGGTGACGCCGGCGAAGATGGGGACGTTGGTGGGGGAGACGCCGAAGAGGAGGCTGGACATTAAATGGGAGGCGACGAGTGCGCCGGAAACGCCGAGTGCAGCACCGGCGGCGGCGAGGCTGAGTCCGCGGCGCAGGACCATCGCGAGGATGTTGCTGCGGTCGGCTCCGAGGGCGAGGCGGATGGCGATTTCGCGTTTTTGTTCGCTGACGACGTACGAGATGGTGCCGTAGATTCCGAGACCGGCTAGAAGCAAGGCGGTGGCAGCGAAGAACGCCAACATCTGCATCGAGAATCGCCTGACGGAAAGTGAAGTCGAGAGGACGTCATCCAGCGTCTCCGGATGGTAGACGGGAAGCTCCGGGTCGACGGCCTGGATCTGCTCGCGGACTTGAGCGGCGATGGCGCGAGGATTGAGCTGCCCACGGAGAAAAATCACCAAGCCTTTTTCCGGGTGTTGATACACGGTGCGGTAGATCTGCGGACTTGCCACGTCGGCCAACGATTCCGTGCGGGCATCCGCGATCACGCCGACGATGGTCGTCCAGTCGGATTTTTTATTTAACAATTCGCGGTTACCAAGATTTCCGGTGCGCAGACGAACGCGTTTGCCGACTGGATCTTCATTCGGCCAGAAGGTGCGAGCAGCGGCCTGATTGATCACCGCGACATCGGGAGCGCCTTCGATGTCCTGATCATTGAAGATGCGGCCTCGCATCAGAGTCATGCCGAGCAGGTTGAAGTACTCCGGAGAAATCGTGGAGCCATTGATTCGCGGAGCCGGATTGTCTTTGTTCTCGAGGCCTTCGCGAACGATTGGCATCGGATTCAGATCACCGTGGCCGTGGCCCAGAGGAAGAGCAGAAAGGTCGCCGAGAGCGACTTGTTCTACGCTAGGAAGAGTTCGACCGCGGCGAAGAATCTCGCGAACCAACGGCGATTCCTGAGTCGCGGTGAGGTATTTGTCGGCACTCGGATCGTTCGGACCGGGCAGCCAGGTTTGAACGGCCATGACGCGATCGGGATTGAAGCCTGGTTGAACCTGGAACAAATCCCAAAAGCTGCGCAGCAAGAGTCCGGCGGCAACCATGAGCACCAGCGACAGTGCCAGTTCGCTGATGACCAGAATCTGACGCGCGCGTGAGCGCCCTTTGGAGCCCTTGGAGCCGCGGCCACCCTGCTTCAGCGTGTCATTTAGATCCGTGCGGCTTGTGAGCCAGGCAGGAGCGAGCCCGAAAATGACACCGGCTGCGACGGAGACTGCTATGGCAAACGCGAGAACGTTCCAATTCACCGCGATTTCGTTGAGTTGCGGGAGGCTGTCTGGAACAAGACGCAGCAGGAGATTTCGCGTGGAGAGGAGAATCGCGAAACCAGCAATGCCACCGAGAACGAAGAGCAGCAGACTTTCGGTGAGAAGTTGACGCACGAGCCGAGGGCTCTGCGCGCCGAGCGCCTGGCGAACTGCAATCTCGCGGCCGCGTGAACTAGCCTTGGCGAGCAGGAGATTAGCGACGTTGACGCAACTGATGAGGAGGACGAGTCCGACCGCGCCGAACAGGAGAATGAGCGATTGCCGGACGTTGCCGACGACGGCTTCGCTGAGAGGAGTCAGACGAATCGTCCATTGCGCTTGAGGCGGATAGTCGACCGGAAATTGCGTTTTCAGAGATTCGACGAGTGCGTCGAGCCGGCTCTGCGCGGCGGCGACGGAGAGACCGGGGACCAGGCGCGCGGTGACTCGCTTTTGTAGACGGAGGCTGCGTTGTGGCGGGGGATACGGCAGACCAGATAGGCCCGCAGCCAACCACACTTCGTTATTTCGTTCCTCGCCAGTCGATCCGACATCGCGAAATCCGCGCGGCATGACGCCCACGACGTGATAGGCGTCCTCGTCGAGAAGAATCGATTTGCCGATGATGTGCGGGTCGGCACCGAACTCGCGGCGCCAGAGGCCGTCGCTGATCACGGCTTCGAGATTGAAGCCGGGAGTTGGATCGTGCGGATCAAAGGTGCGTCCGAGCTGCGCATCGACACCGAGGACCGAGAAGTAAGCCGGGGAAACACCTTTATAGGAGCTGCGCACGGGCTGTCCGCCTCCGGTGAGGTTCACGGACGAGAAGCCGTTGAGCGCGATGAATTGGAAAATGCCGGAGCGCTCGAGATCTTTCCATTCGGGGACGGACATACCGACGTCTTGCGCACTAACGCCGGGGAGATCGTCTTCGAGGCGGACCAGTTCGGTGGGATTTGGGTACGGGAGTGGATGGAGGAGCGTGGCATCGATGACGCTGTAGATTGCGGTGGTGGCGCCGATGCCAAGGGCCATGGTGGCGATGGCGATGAGGGAGAAGCCGGGGGAACGGAGAAGGAGGCGGATGGCGTAGCGGAGGTCGGAGAGTAGGTTGTCGAGGAGAGAAGTCATCGGCGCACCGTATCATGAATCGGGCGGGGTGGTGGCTCGGTTCGGGATGGAATGCATTACGGAAGAGAGAGGCGAGCGGATGTGGAATAGAGGCGAAGTCCGATAGAATTGGCGGCGCAATGAGATTTGATCTGGTGACGATATTTCCGGAGTTTTTTGCGGGGCCGCTGCAGCATGGAATTGTTCGGCGGGCGCAGGAGACTGGGCTGATTTCGGTAAATGTGCAGGATTTAAGGGAGTTTACGAAGGACCGGCACCGGACGGTGGATGATCGGCCGTTTGGCGGAGGCGAGGGGATGGTGCTGAAGCCGGAGCCGTTGTTTCAGGCGGTGGAGAAGTTGTTGGGGCATTCGGTGGGGGATGCGGGGTCGAACGGCGGTTCAAGGGAGCCCGGAACGGCCATTGTGCTGATGTCTGCGGCAGGTAAATTGTTCAGGCAGGAGACGGCGAGGCGTTACGCGAAGCTCGATCGGGTCATCTTTATATGCGGGCGATATGAGGGTGTGGACGAGCGGGTGGCGGAGCATCTGGCGGATGAGGAAGTGTCGGTGGGGGATTTTGTGTTGAGCGGCGGGGAGTTGCCGGCGGCGATGATATTGGATGCGGTGACGCGGTTGCTGCCGGGGGCGCTGGGGAATGAGGATTCGAGCGTGAACGAGTCGTTTGCGGAGAGTGGCGATGAACGGACCGAGGGCGGGGCAAGCCCCGCCCCTACAAAGTCGAGAGGGCTGTTGCTGGATTTTCCGCACTACACTCGGCCAGCTGAGTTTCGTGGGTGGAGTGTGCCGGAGGTTTTGATTGGCGGGAATCATGCGGAGGTTGCGAAGTGGCGGAGGGCGGCGGCGGTGGAGAAGACGAAGAGGAATCGGCCGGAGTTCATTGAAGAGGTGAAGTAAGGAAGCAATGAAGTGAGGAAGTGACGACCGAAGAGATTTACGCGAGCGATTAGAGGCGGGTCTCATTGAGTCGTACTTGGGAGATCAAGCCATGGTCCCTCCACTGCGCGAAAAAGCGCCGGGCCCCTTCGGTCGGGCTGACAATTTTGTGGTTGGTGGAAGAATTGGAGCGATGGAATGAGTGGCGACAACGGGAGTTCGCAAGTGACTGAGCGCGGGAACGGAAACGGGAAGAAGATTGGGATTTATTTTGAGCAGCCGAATTGGTTTGTGCCGTTGTTTGCGGCGTTGGATGCGAAGGGGGCGAATTGGGAGAAGATCGACGCGCGGTTTCACTCTTACGATCCGGCGGAGAAGGAGTCGGAGTTTGGGGTGATTTTTAATCGGATGAGTCCGTCAGCGTGGCAGCGCGGAGTAGGACACGGGATTTTCTATACGCTGAATTATTTGAAGCACCTTGAAGACAAGGGCGTGCGTGTGGTGAATGGGTATCGCGCGTTTGTCAGCGAGACGTCGAAGGCGCTGCAGCTGAATATGTTGGAGAGGCTGGGGCTGGGGTATCCGAAGGCGATTGTGATCAGTCATCCGTCGCAAGCGGTTGCGGCGGCGGAGAAGATTGGGTTTCCTGTGATTTTGAAGCCGAATATTGGGGGGAGCGGAGCTGGAATTAAAAAGTTTTCGTCGCGCGCGGAGTTGGAGGCAGCTGTCGATGCGAACGAGTTGTATTTTGGCGTCGATAACGTAGCGCTGGTTCAGGAAGCGTTCACCGCGCGGG
>JAFAZL010000479.1 GCA_019239815.1 Acidobacteriota bacterium | reverse complement strand
TCCCCGCTGCCCAATCAAACCGACTCCATCGGCATGGCCTACGTCCGCAGAGAAAGCTCCACCGCCAACAGCGAACTCACCTTCGCCACGCCCGAAACCTCCGGCAAGGCCGTAGTCACTTAGCGCAGCAACAAATCACCGTCGTTTGTCTCTCGCCACCCAATGTGCGAAACTACTCTCGACGAGGCCCAATGAGCACATCTCTCGGCAAGAACGTCACCCTCACCAAGCCCGACGACTTCGGCAAATTGCTCGAAGACGAAGGCATCATCTTCACGACGCTCGACAAAGCCGTGAACTGGGCTCGTCGCAGCTCCATCTGGCCCCTCGGATTCGGTCTCGCCTGCTGCGCCATCGAAATGATGTCCATGGCCGCCGCCCGTTTCGACGTTGCGCGCTTTGGTGCCGAGGTTTTCCGCCCCTCTCCTCGCCAGGCCGATCTCATGATCGTTGCCGGCCGCCTCTCGCAAAAAATGGCTCCCGTCGTTCGCCAGCTTTACGATCAAATGCCTGAACCCAAGTGGGTCATCAGCATGGGCGCCTGCGCCACTTCCGGCGGCGTCTTCAACAACTACGCCATCGTTCAGGGTTGCAACCAGGTGCTCCCCGTCGACGTTTACGTCCCCGGCTGCCCTCCGCGCCCCGAAGCCGTTTTGTATGCCATTCTTCAGTTGCAAAAGAAAATCGATAACGAAAAGGGTTCCTTCAAACGCGCCCTCAACCTCGCGTAATCGTTCGCAACGCCTTCGGCGCGATTCTCACTCTCGTCGCCGCCGTCTTGTTTTTATCCGGTAAGGGCATCGCATCTCCACACACGTCTCCCCAAGCTGAAAAGTCAGCGGCTGTGTCGCCGGCACAATCAACGCAATCGAAATCCGCAGAATCGTCCACGCTCAAAAATTTCACACTCGTCTGGTCCGACGAATTCGACGGCCCCAACGGTTCCGCTCCCGATCCGAAGAAATGGACCTACGACCTAGGCGGTGGCGGCTGGGGCAACAACGAACTCGAAACCTACACGAACCGCCGCGAAAACGCCCACATCGAGAACGGCAATCTCGTCATTACCGTGCGCAAAGAAAATTACGAAGGCACCGACCACATCGCCCGCGAATACACCTCCGCTCGCCTGAAAACGCAAGGCCTCTACACACAAGCCTTCGGTCGCTTCGAAGCCCGCATCAAAATCCCCGAAGGCCAGGGCATCTGGCCCGCTTTCTGGATGCTCGGCGACAACATCAAATCCATCGGTTGGCCCAAGTGCGGTGAAATCGACATCATGGAGAACATCGGCAAAGAGCCCGCGACCGTCTACGGCTCCATCCACGGCCCGCTCTCCAACGGCACCGCCACCGACCTCACCGCTCCCGCCAAACTCGCCAGCGGCAAAAATTTCGCCGAAGGGTTCCACATCTACGCCGTCGAATGGGAACCTACCGAAGTCCGCTTCTACGTCGACCAGACCCAATTCGCCACATTCACTCCGCAATCTCCAATCAACATCCCCGGCTCAACCGCCGCTCCATCGCCTTCCGACATCGCCGGCTCCTGGGTCTTCGATCACCCCTACTTCTTGCTCCTCAATGTCGCCGTCGGCGGTGACTGGCCCGGCGCACCCGACGCCACCTCCACCTATCCCCAAACCATGCTTGTCGACTACGTCCGCGTCTACACCGCCAACCACAACTGACCTCGCTAACTCCCCCACATAAGAAGCGCTGTCATCCTGAGGCGTCCGCAGGACGCCGAAGGATCTCAGCCTTTTCCGCCACTAGCAAAAAAATCGACCTACACGAACTCTACGCCGACACTCTGCTGCCTTATAAAACCCCAATAGCTGCTATCTCCCAACTCAGCTGTACCAAAGTACGGTAGCGATTTTCGCCCCGTCATGGCACAGTATCCGCCCTATGCTCGACGAAGGCGTATGGGCCGAAATCAAGGTTGGTGCCGAACACTTGCGCCTCTTTTCCGAGCGCAATGCCCAAGGCATTCAAGCCTCGGTCTACAACGTCGCCGCCAAACAGTGGATCGCCCCCTCCGAAGAAGTCGCCGACATCGAACAAGGCAAAGAACGTGCCGCCACCTACGCCGAAGCCTACCTCCGCAAAGTCGCCGCCACTTCTCTCCCCACCCTCACCTGGAAATCCGCCCGCTCCGTTTAATCTTCAGCAGACTCTCTCACTCCCAATGGAGCAAGCCGCTACTATTTCTTCGCAAGGGCTTTCGAATCGACAACATCGCTAACGGGTTTTCCATCTGCGAACACAATCATGCCCTCACTTGCCATTCGTACAGCCAGGCAGCACGATCGCCGTCGCAACTTGCCAACGTAGACATTCCTCCGGATATCCGCTCGATTGACTCGCTCTCGCGTCGCACCTAAGATTGCGGAAATGTCATCTTCAGACGTTCTTCCTGGGCAGGTCTTCTCGCACTACCGCATTCTCGAAAAACTCGATCGCGGTGGCATGGGCGTGGTCTATCGCGCACAAGATCTGGAGCTATCCCGATTTGTTGCGATAAAACTACTGCCCGACAATTTGCCGCATGACCAAATGGCTTCTGATCGATTTCTGCGAGAGGCACGCGCGGCCGCTTCACTCAATCACCCAAACATCTGCACCATCCACGATTTCGGTGAACACGAAGGCCGGCGCTTTCTGGTAATGGAGTTGCTCGAAGGCCAGACTCTAAAGCAGCGTATTCGCGGTCGGTCCCTCGCAATGCAGGAACTTCTCGAGATTGGCGATCAGATCGCCGGGGCTCTCGTTGCAGCACATGCGAAAGGAATCATTCATCGCGAAATCAAGCCCGCCAACATTTTTCTGACCGCTCACGGCCAGGCGAAGTTGCTGGATTTTGGCCTGGCGAAGCAAATTCCGCAGGACGAGAGCGGCGATCAGACTGTAACTTCCTCGGCCGAGGACCTGACGGTGGCCGGTACCACGCTTGGCACGATCGCTTATATGTCTCCCGAGCAAGCCCGCGGCCGTGATCTGGATGCACGCTCCGATATTTTTTCATTGGGTTTGGTCTTATATGAAACGGCCACCGGAAAGCAGGCGTTCTCCGGCGCCACTAGCGCGGAAATTTTCGATGGCATTTTGAATCGCACCCCACCGGCGCTTTCCAGCGTAAATCCTGAAGCGCCTCCTGAACTCGAGCGCATCATCAACCGATGCCTCGAAAAACTTCCCGACGATCGTTATCCGTCGGCTGCAGCACTGCGTGCCGATCTGCAAAATCTGTCGCGTAGCCTCGGCTCAGGCCAGCCCTCACCGGCCCACCAGCCTGCACCCATGGCGCCCGCCGTCGGGAAGAAATCTCATTCACATGTTGCACGTTCGGCCGCCGCCATTGTGCTCACCTTGGCGCTGTTCATTGCGATTTTCTTGGGCTACTCACGGCTGCATCGGGTCTCGGCATACACGGAAAAAGATTCACTGGTACTGGGCGAAATATCCAACTCCACTTCGGATGCCGATTTTGACGGGACGCTGAAGCAAGCGCTGC
>JAFAZL010000445.1 GCA_019239815.1 Acidobacteriota bacterium | reverse complement strand
AATTACAGGTTCTTCGGTTCTGCTTCGAAGCGCCACAGACCGAATCATGAGGCGCCGCGAACGTCTGCTACTCATTTCCGCACAGACTTCTCATCGTGAAGATGATCCGCACGACATCACGACATATTGAAGTGCTAGTTCGACCTGAGAAGGGTTATGTACCAGACCACATATACCGTTTGTGTCGTCGCGCTCGTCATGACCTTCGCAAGTTGGATGAGTAAGCGCTACCGGGGCTAGTCATCGGCTTGATTCCCCGACGCTAAATCAATTGCCGTTGTGTATGGCTCATACTTACGCCATACCAAACGCATTCTTTCGTGGGACACATCCCTCTGATCTCGCGCTTCGTTCGCTCCTGACGGCGATACTCGGTCACCCCCACTAATGCTTGTTTACATCCCTTACAAATGTAGCGACCGTCCGCGTTGTCAATGTGCTTGACGAATTCCCACTCCTGTCCCAACTCGTCCTCCGATCTGCTGATACACAGCGTGGCTTGTTCAGCGGCAGGTGGGAGGCATCAGTTTACAACGGCTGACGGTTACGAACCCTCATTCAGCGCCAGCAAATCATCGGGGACGAATATGCTACGATTTTTGCGTGGCGAAGATTCCGAAGGTCGGTCAGAAGGGTCCAAGGTCGACTACCCACCGAAAAAGAAGTCGAAGGCGTTGTACGAGAGATTCTTTACAACGAACTCTGGTCCTCGCCTGAGAATGGAATAACGGCTCAGGAAGATTCGTGGCCACCATCAACCTAGAGCAGGTTATCTGGACCTTAGCGAGGATCGATCCGGCATCCCAACGCAGTCATACACAGAGGCCTTGGATAGCCATGCAGACGCTTGAGGCGATTCGCGATCAGTTACGGAAGATGACCGACGCACAGTTGACTGAGCACGGAAAGACGCTACGAAAATTCTGCCGCCGTCTGCCTGGACAAAAGATCGATAAACGTTGGTTGATGGAACTGGACGAGGCGCGTGCGGAGTGGAGGCGCAGGCATCCCAAATGACGGTCGGTGCGGTCGTAGCGCAGCGGTGGGATTGCTACACTCGACATTCAGCCTGCGAAGGCGTAATGCTATACCTAACAGTCCATCCGATACGGTCGAGCAAGTTTATGAGGGGTAATTATGTCTACAGAATCTCCTTTCTCTTTCCTTTGTGAAGAGTTCCAAACAGTGATTGAGTTTGCGAATCAATCTGGCGATGACCTCGAAGCAAGAAGAGCGCTGATTGCGGATGCCAATCATGTTTTCCACGAAGCCCACGCTATCTGGCAGAAGGAATTGAAGACTTTGCAGCGGATGCTTCAGACTCTCAAGGCAGCCGATAGAGAAAGGCTCCGACTCAAAGCGCAAAGACAGATGGAGTTCGACCCTCTTTACAAACAGTCGGACAGCCATGAGAACTTCAAGCGGCCTTCTTTCTCACGCACAGACCATCTTCGACTAGCGTCTTGATTGCGACTACTTCTTGTGCCGTGAACGCTGGCTAGCCTCGGGCATGTTTTGCGTGATTAGTTCGAACCCAACTAACTCAAGCCTTTCGTTTGCCCAGTTTCCGACGAACTTTCGTACGGGAGACGGCAGCGTGCGAACCACGGCTGGTAGGGCTGTCAGATTGTTTTCGACGGAAGCGCGAGGGTTCTTGGATACGTCGATCACTTTGATTTTGTACCGGCCCGGCAGTTCTTTGTCACATATCTTTTTGAGATTCTGAACAGCCAAGCGTGATGGGCCTCTTTCACCGGCCACGAAGATGTGAAGCACATACGTAAGTTTCGCCATTGTCGATGCAGGTTAGAAGATATCGCGCCGATAGCAATACTTGCTTTGCACTAGTACGCGCATGCTGGTTAATTGAAACGGCCCGGCTTGCGCTTTGCCACTGGCAGGATTCTACTCGAACTCCGAGGCTCGCTGGCGGACTTCCAGAATTTTCGCCGCGTTCATCTCTCGCGTTACCGCTACCGCATCCAGAACTTCCTCAAGCGATGGCAGCTTTCCCGCCGCCCTAGCTTCTCGACCTCAGCTTGGAAGTCAGACGGTCCTAATTTTTTCTCAGCCATGATAGGCCTCCAACGGACGCCGCAGCGTTTCAGCAACCGTGGCATCGTCACGAACGTCGTCAAATTCAACAATCACTTCGATGTCGGTGTAGGCGATGCCTTCGTGCATGAAGTCGGGAATAGAAAAGCTGACCCTGCTGTTCATGGGCTCTCCTAGCGTGCCAGCAAACCATCAGCGCGAATCTTTCCGACGAATGCATCGATGTAACGATGCTCGAAAACCACGGTTGGCCAATATGGTTGAAAACCGTTGTCCTTACCGATGTTTTCGTTCACGTAGTCGATGCCAGCTTGCGTGAGCGGATGCACCAGAATAATGCTTCCATGATTGTCGACGGGGAAGTCTACTTTCGCCATCGGTGCGCGGCGTTTAAACGGAATAACTTTTAGGTTGAGCTTCGACTTGGACCTGCTGGAATTGTGGTGGTGCGAAGACAAGTGCGCGATTCACTTGACCCCTGGCGCTATGCTTATAATTTGCGCGTCTAGGGTGATCGACTACTACACCGTCAAGCTCAGTTAGGTGGGATTCTCGATATCCTCGCCATTAGATTTTTGGGTATCGTTGCGGGCTCCTGAAGCTGATCGAGCGGGACCTAACTGGTCTTTCTTAGTGGGCTTCTGATCCGGGCGGCCGCGCTTCGGCGGCTCGCGATGGCATTCATTTCTGCTCCTTGTCCTTCGGCGGTGCGGTCAGAATCTTGCGCCGCGGCAAAGCTCTCCGACGACCATCAGGCCCAATTTCCACCTTTCGCTCGGTGATCACAGTAATCCCGGTGTTTTTGTAGGACTTGATATCAGGGTCGGTCTCATCGGGATTTACCTGCGGTTCGTCAGATCCATGAGGACCTTCTTCCGCCTCTGCCATGGTCGCACCCTTAGTCCCGCTTGACGCTTTTGATGCGCGACCTACGATAAAGGAATGATCGAACCGGACTTCAAAATTCAGTTGAGCCCGCCCTGAATCAAAAAGAGATTATGAAAAAGCTTTCGGCAGGCGAGCGGCGACGCCCGAAGACCTCGCCAAACTCTCCAAAGTCAAAGCTAAGCTCGAAATCGTCCGAGACTACGAGGATATGGAAAAAGTGTGGGACTTGTTGAAAAACTTATCGAAATCCTAACGGCCTCAAGCATTTACTGTATTGCCCGCGTTTTCGTCTTTCGTAGGATACGGGCCGTGTAGGCACATCTCTCAATGCCGCGCTACCCTGACAAGCCAGTGGGAGAACCCCAATCCTCCCACTGGCTCGCTTTTGGCTTGGACGCGGTGAACAATGCAGTGCCCGACCCTCCGCGTTCCGGGGGAGGTTAGCCTAATCCCTCGCTCACCTCCCCTAATTCTTCCAAACGCTATACTTACTGAAAACCAACCAATCCTTTCAATGCCCGCATATCCGCCGAGAACAAAGTGTTTTACAAAGCGAAAATTCGAGAATCGTTGTGCAAAGCCCGAGCATTTCCCAACGTGAGATCCAAGAGCGCCTCGACAAAGAAGGATTGCATCTCGATCGACAATACCTGGGGAAGTTGCTCAACGGCATTTACGCAGAACGAACCCATCGCACGGACACAATCACGCTCAGAGATCATCAAAAAAAGCGTGGGAGATCGCCAACACTCCGTACTTGAGCGCAAGCCAGAGTGATGGCTCTCCGCGAGGGGATTGATGGAGGCTTATTGGAGGCGGTTTTACTTCTTAGGAGCGACGACTCTGCTCGTGAGCAGTGTTCGCAGGGAACCGACCTGTTCGTACTGAGCGGTAGACCAATCAACTAGAAGCCAACCAGCCCCGAATGGTCTCGGTTTTCGATCTCGGCAGTCCGATCGATAATCTCTTAGCGAGACGGGTGCTTACTTCTGGGAAGCACTGCGTATCAGCTTACCGTAAGAGCGGGTTACCCAAGCCGGCTTGTGGAGGCTATCGGTCTCTTTACCAGACAGCGTAGCGTCGAGATAGATCAAACCCCGGATGTACTCGGACAGGCTTCGTGCGTCGTGATCCTTCAACAGTGAGTCGGCCGCTTTTCCGAAATCCGCGGACAGTCGGAATGATGTCAGGTCAGTTTTCTTCGGCATAGATCGGTGTTTGGCGCCATCAGAGCGTTTTGATCTTGACAAGTTTTTCGCGAGCGTTTTGAATCTAACTCCACTTTTCTGCACCACTGTGATTGAAAAGAAGCCGTCTTGCCGGTCGTAATATCTCTGACAGGTTCCCGATTTACCGGCTTGGGTGCTCTTCACCATGTTGCAGTGATGGCCGTCTTTGAGGTTATGGGATGAAGTGCGTTTCATGGCGGGAGCATATAGAAGAACTTTCCTACGTCTCCGGGGCAATCAAAGCGTACGTCAGAATGCCGACCGCAATTCCCGTGAGAAGGGGAACCCACGTTAAGGGTTTCCCCCACCCACATCTGCACGGCGAAAGCGGAGACTATCGCACCAAGGCACGCGGCCAAGAGTGAAACAATTACCGCGTTACGCTCTGCCCCTGGTCGGGCTTTGGTTCTCGTCATGGCGATTTCTCCAACGAGGCTCGCTACTTTTCGACTTGCGAGCAGTGGTTCAACAGCCCTTGCCAGTGACCGCCCTCATTCACGGCCGTAATACTTACAATCGTATTCGTCCGAACGTTTTGACGACCTTGGAGAGTACACAAATTACGCAAAATACAGGTTTTCAGAGACTTGTTACGGTTTCGGATTTTCCAAAAGGACTACCATGAAGATGCACATTTTGTGTATTTCGTGTATTTCGTGTATTTCGTGTACTTCGTGTACTTCGGTATCCGTCTATGTCATTTGATGAGGTCGTCTATATTTCTCGCTTGGGTGAGTTTCTCGAAGAAGGTAGGTGCGTAAATTACACCCCAAGACGTGCAAAATTCGGATACGCGTGAGTAGACGCAAGACCATTGGGGGTGTCACTCCAAGCCACTGAGAATGATTTTTCGAGGCAAGGTCGGTTAGATTATTGACCTGCCCACTCAAATGTCCAAGCCCTTCCCGTTAAATCCAATCTTTGCAATAACATATCTTTGGCCCTTTGCTGGCTAGGCAGCGGGCTGATCGTGATAAGAGTTTTCTTATCTATCACTTAAGGAATCGCCGGGGATGGAGTTATACCTATGGTTTACCGGCGAAGGCGGGAGTACCGCCTGATCTATCGCTCGGGCCGATTGAATTGCATCATTCCCGGCGGAAGCGCTAATCCGCAGCAAGCATTTAAAGCTTTTTTTGTTGTGGAAAGATATTGTCAATTCAAAGCAATAAATTTGCTTAAACCCGTTGTGGCTAGGTGCCTAAAAAGTTTGATCGTTCTCGTTGCGCCCTAGATTACTGAGACCAATTCAGTATTCATGCGTCCTCTTTAAATCTAGACCACTTAGCCAGTCTGTGCATTTCGTTCCTGGCCAGGAACCGACCACGCTTGCCGATCGCTGCCTCCGAGATGTTTATTCGTATTCATGAAGAATGC
>JAFAZL010000437.1 GCA_019239815.1 Acidobacteriota bacterium | reverse complement strand
GCAACACGTCGAAGTGAGTCGGCGATGTCGGCCCATAGCACATGCTTGTGGAGCAGCTCGGCTAAGCCTTTTTCGACGCTGATGGGCGACGGGAAGACCCTTGTTCCCGTCCAGATGACGGAGTAATGCCAGACCGCCAGCAGTAATGCGCCAGCAAGCAGCGGCCAGAAGAATTTCTCCCAAGTAGCCGGTTTTGCGACGGTGCTCATACGGCGAAGGCCATACCAATTTTTTGGGCGAGTTGATCGCGGAGTTCGAGATAACGCGGAGAGCTCAGATTTCGCGGATGTGCAATGTCGATTGTGAGGATGTCTTTCACTCGCGCGGGTCGTGAGCTTAAGACGACGACGCGATCGGCAAGTTGCACGGCTTCGTCGATGTCGTGAGTGACGAAGATGATTGTTCGACGTTCGGTCTGCCAGATTCGGAGAAGTTCTCCGCGCATGATCAAACGCGTGACGGAGTCGAGCGCGCCGAAAGGCTCGTCGAGATAAAGGATGTCCGGGTTGACGGCGAGAGCGCGGGCCACCTGAAGACGTTGCTTCATGCCGCCGGAAAGATCGGAAGGATAGGTGTGCTCGAAGCCTTGAAGGCGGACCATTTGAACGTAGTGCGCAATGCGCTGCTTGCGTTCGGCGTCGGACAATCCCGAAAGGCCGAATCCGATGTTGCCTTCGACCGTGAGCCACGGGAAGACGCCGCGCTCCTGAAAAACCAGAATGCGACGAGGGTCGGGACCGTGTACGGTTTCGCCATCGATGGCTACGGAACCGCTCGTAGGCGAAAGAAAGCCTCCCATCACGTTGAGCAGCGTGGATTTGCCGCACCCGGATGGACCGACGAGGCAGATGAATTCGCCGTTTTGAACATCGAGGCTGATGTCGTCGAGAACGGGGATTGTTTTGCCATCGCGTTCGAACACCATGTTTACATGTTGCATTCGCAACTTCACGCCGGGAGCGGACGTTGGCGATGCTTGCGTGGACATTCTCAGTTCTCCGGAAAACCCCATCGAAATGACTTCACTTGCTCCAGGGAGCGCATCGCCATGTCTAAAAGCAGACCGATAAGTCCGATGATGACCATGGCGGCGACGACAAGGTCATAACGATTGCCGGCATTACGCGCGTCGACAATCAGAAAGCCGAGTCCCGAGTTTACGGCGATCATTTCCGCAGCCACGACGACGAGCCAAGCGATGCCGAGCGTGATGCGCAGGCCGACGATCAACTGGGGCGCGACGGCGGGATACAAGACGCGGTAGATGAACTGTGGAGTGCTCAGGCCGAAGTTGCGCCCTACACCTATATATGCCTCCGGAATGTTGTGAACGGCGCTGATGGCCGTGAGAAGCAAAGAGAAGAAGCAGCCAACGAAGATCAGGAAGATCGCGGAAAGGTCGCCAACGCCGAACCAAAGGATGGCGATCGGGATCCATGCGAGGGGCGAGATGGGGCGAAAGATCTGCACGAGCGGGTTGAACGCCATTTCGGCCCGGCTGTACCAGCCAATGGCGAGGCCGAGGGGAATCGCGATCGCAGCCGCCAGAAGGAAACCCCACGTCACGCGAAAGAGCGAAGCGACGACATACTTCAGCAGCAGGCCATGTTGCAGCAGGTCGCCGATGCCACGAAGCACCTGCCACGGGGCGGGCAAAAGCTGGTCGGGGTGACGACTAATGGCGACCTGCCAGATGATGAGCAGCACCACAATGAACGCGACCGGACGAAGCCGGGCGAGCCAGTTCAAAGCGCACCACCTGGTTGGGCTTGCTGGCAAAGCGATGTTAGGGAGTCGTCCCGAACTGGCTTACGCACACTTGTTTCACGGGAGAACGTGCGCGGCCTTTTTTCCGCTAATGTCACCTTGGGGGAATATCATCGGCACTGAGAATGCCTCAATAATACAAAAGCATTAGTGCAGCACAGCGAGGTGTGAACGATGAGGGACGGCGCACCAAATAGGTCACCTTGGGTCGGTTTAGCAATGTTTGGGCTTGTCGCTCTAACTGTGCTTTTTGGCTTGTGCACGATTTTTGCCGGCGTTGTGACGATGGCGGAAGGGTGGAAAGAGCATTCCCAGGAGCAGTGGCCGGAGGCAAAAGGGAATGTCGAGAAGTGCCGTATGCGACAGTCGAGCACGGGACGCCGACAACGCTATTACATCGATTGCCGACTGGCTTATGAGATCGATGGCGAGGCGAACGTCGCAACGATTTACTCGGGCATCGCATACGCTTCGAACAATGGGCCTTTGGCCGAATGGGTTGACGATCATCCGACCGGCACACCAGTCGCTGTACGTTATGATCCGGCGAATCACAAGAAAATCGTGCTGATGCCCCCCTACATGCCAGGCGGGGCTCCTCACACAGAAAATAACGTTAGGCTGTTGATTGCGTTCGCAGCCGGCTTCGTGGTGCTGTTGTTTTCTTCCCGGGTCTTGTGGGCCCGAGTTCAAAGGCAGATGAATATCGCCAGATGATCCGGCAGTCGGTTCAGTGATCTTTGGTGGAACACAGCTTGGTTCGGTCCAGGCGAGATTTCGATAGAGGGGCGACGAGAGAACGCGCCCCTCTTGTTGTTTACGATGCGACGCGCCGACTAGTGCGAGGACTTTAGTTCGACCAGGACCGCATCGACCGGTTTGTCACCGACATTTTCCGGAAGGTGAGCGCCGGCGGGAGTCCAAAGTGATTCGCCAGCTTTGCCGGTCGTATCCACTGATTTCCCGTCGGGTGTGGTCATCTTCACGTGGGTATCAGTCTCGTAGACCACTACCGAATTGGGATGAACGTGCATCACGGATTTTTCGTGCGGGCCGTAATGAATTCTGAGAACGCGCACCTGATCATTTTCGAAAATCACCTTGTAGTGCTGCGGATCAACTTTCACGGGGTCCTGCGCCATCGCGACGGAAGCGGCGAAACACACACCCACCAACAGGAATAGCGGACGAAGCATCTGCATTCTCCTTTGTGCAAGTACGGATGGGCCGACCAGATGTGCGCGACACTATTCCTGCAGGGTTCGACGTGTCAATAAATTAGTTGTGACGACGCAAAGCTACTGTTTGGTGCGAGCTGCCAGGAGCTTCGTAGCATTGGCGTTATAGACGCGGCTAAGGACATCGTCGCTTAGCCCGAAGCCGTTGAGGGGCCAGTGGTAGTTGAATTGATCGAACGCGTAGAAGTGCTCGTCCTGCGATTCGAGAATGCGAAACGTGACGCGGTACATCGACTTGTCGTAGCCCATGTCGGTGCCGTAGACGAGCCGGTCCCCGTATTTTTCGTAGAACTTCGAGGCGAAGCGCGGGATCGGCGCGGTTTCGCCATAACGAGCGGAGATGTCGGCGTAAAGATTGGGATTGCGGTCGAACATTTCGCCGAGTCGCGCGAGGTCATAGTCGAGATTCATGAAATGGCAGGCGATGAATGTTGTATCGCGATGTTTCGCGAGCGTGCGGTCGTAGATGTCGACCATCCCGGGCAGGTTAACGATGTTGGGCTTGTTGTCGAGCCGCCATTTGTACGCGTTCATTAGGCCGTCGTTTGTGGCGTCCATTTTCTGATACATCCAGATCGGGTCGGCAACGTGAAGGCTGACAGGCATGCCCAGTTCGCCGCAGCGCTGCCAAATGGCATCCATGCGCGCGTCATCGGGATGCATGCTTGCCGCTTGCGATTTGCCGGAGCGGAGACCTTTGCCTTTGTCGTGGATTTCGCCGACTCCGCCTGCACCGACCTGATGACAGCGCTCGAGTTCTTTGACGGCGGATGGGCCGAAGTTGGGCTTGTCGTGCCCGGAGAGGTCGAGGCCGCACCAGATTTCAAAGCGGTCGGGGTACTTCGAATATTTTTTGTAGATCTCGTCGAATTCTGGGCCGGTGGTCATGGTGAGGATCATCGTTTTCTGAATGCCAACCTCGTCCATGTTCTTGAGCCACTCTTCGATTTGCTGCGGAGTCTTCGCATAGGGGTGAGAGTGCATGTCGATGATCGGATGTTTGGCTTTGTCGACCTGCGTGACTGGAATTTTGTAGATGGATTTAGGACGGTAGTCTTTGAGCAGAATTGTTTCGGGAGATTGTTCTTTAGCCTGAAAAGGCGTGCCGGGATGAGTCGGCTTTGCCTCTTGCGGCGTGGCTTTTGCTGCCGCCGCGGTTGGGAGAAAGGCCGTAATTCCTAGAAGGTTCGCCCACTTCAGAAATAGTCTTCGGTTCAGCTCAGGTTTTGTTTGCATATCGGATTGGCCCGCGATTTGGCTTTCAGCTGCTCGGGTCCGGGCACATCTTACGTGAGAAGCATGCAAACGTATGCGTGGTTTGTTGCGTTCCGGGAGATTGAAACACTCGCGCTAGTCGCCGGTTTTGACCGCGCTCTTGTTTAGCGCTCGTAGCAAATCTGTGCGGGCCTTGGCGATGTCGATTCGGGCTTGATTTGCTTTTTGGGCATTTGGGATCAGGCGCTGTTCTGCTTCGGTGAGGCCCGAGCGTTGCGAGTCGAGCGACTCCAGTGAGGTTTTTGCTTTCTCGGGCGATTGTTTGAGGGCCGACTGGACTGCACGCATGTATGTTTCGAAGTTGCGAATGTCTTGCGCGGACGGAGGAATACCTTTTTCCGGGGCGGGGCTTCCCATGCCTTGCTGGTAGAGCGCACCGGGATCCGAAGCGGATTGGAGCTTGCGCAGAAATTGGTCGAGCGCCGCGGACTCCAATCCCCATGCCGCACTCCAGTCGAAAGCGTCTTCGGGCAGCGCGTGAATCCCGGCGGCCACTTGCTGTCGCTCTGCAACGCTCAATTGTCCGTTTGCTGCCGCCAGATTCAGGGTTCGCAAATTAGCGAGCAACGCATTTTTTGCCATCAAAGCGAAAATAAGCGAACCTCCGCGCGCGAGGTCTTGCGAGAAGCGCACACCCGCGAGCCACGAATTGGTCGCAGATTGAGTATTACCAGCGGCGAGTTGGCGCATGCCTTCAAGCGTGTTCAAGCGGGACAAAGCGCGTGCTCGCGGAGCGTATGCGATCGAGGCATTGGTTCCCTGCTCGTACTCGACACCCCAATCACAGTCGCGCAGCTTCGTAGCGCGCTGCATGATGTCGATGGCGAATTTGTTCGCATCGAGAATTGGGGCAATCTTCTTTTCATCCCATACGGCCTCTCCTGAGACGGTTTTTTCCAGGAGATCCTGGGTGGCTTTGTCAGTGGAGAGGTCCTGCATTTCGGCAAAAGCAGTCCAATACCGGAGTGCAGCATTTTTTGTTTCGGGCGGAAATTGGATTTGAGCACCGCCGCGACTCGCGACCGCGAGCGTGAGACAGGCGAAGACTAGCAGCTTGAGTCTCATCGGGGCTTCTCCTTGGATTCCTATTGCTTCGCTAAAACGCGCAGAGCGCTTTGTTCATTCGTCATTCGCGGAAATTGTGATTCGGCCTTGTCAGTCATGAATTCAACAAAAGCTGCGTGGTCGTCGAGTGCAAGCCTCGTTAGAGCGGGCATTGAGGTCTCAGTTTTGGCGGGCTTCGAGCTCACGTCGCTCGAAGTCTGCTTCGGCACCGTTTCGTTCGTGCTCTGCGGACTGCGAGGAAGCACGATCACCGTGAGAGCGGCTGCGGACAAACAGGCTATAGCGATTGCTGCAAGCGCGGAGCGATGCTGAGCGCCCACTGCACGCTTTTCGACGCGAAGCGGAAGCGGCTCGGGTTCGACCGGACGGAAACTTCTCAAATAGATTTCGAATCGCTCGTCGTTCGGCTCAGGCATTCGAACTCTCCTTCATCAACATGACTTCGCGAAGCTTTGCGAGCGCGTAGCGATAACGCGAGGCCGCGGTGTTCGCGCCGATACTCAAGATTTCGGCGACTTGCGCGAACGTCAGCTCTCCCCAGACATGAAGTACAACGACCTGCCGCTGATCCTCCGGCAACGCTTGCAGCGCGCGACGAAGATTCCGTTCGGCGGCGTGGTCGCGATCCGGCGGTTCGAACCA
>JAFAZL010000415.1 GCA_019239815.1 Acidobacteriota bacterium | reverse complement strand
CACGCCGAAGATCGAGTTGGTTCGAATGAAGTTCCACGGATAAACAGGCTTGCACCCATTGAAAGGATCGCGCGGCAGTTTGTCCGGATCGATCGACAGAACGCCGCCGTCAAGCTTCGTGTACGGGCCGCCGCCATTCAGCTGAGTCTGATCGATTTCCACGCCCTCTTCATACTCGGTCTGCGTGCCGTTGATCGATCCCTGGTTGCAGCTTCCACCCACGAGTCCGTTGCCGGTCGTCGTTTTTGGCGGAGCAAGCACGCGATCGTAAGCGACATCGTAAAACGCCCCGACAGTCCTTGGGCTGCCGCCGGTCACGATCGACATCAGTCCGGGAAACGAATCCGAAGGTCGGGAAGTGGTTGTGCGCGTATAGGTGACGCCGGTATTCCCAAGGGCCGCAAGATTGGGACAAGTCTTGGCTGCCACGCAGTTTTCAAAATCAACCGCGTGCATTCCATCGATGCTCACCAGCAACACATGGCGTACTTTGTCATCAGAATCATTCCAGTGCGCTGATACGGCCGGCACCGTCAACAGCGCCGACAATAGAACTGCGGAAACGCGTTGGATCAACAAACATCCTCCTATTGAAACGAGTTGGTTGGGCACTCGTTACGCTAGGCAGGATGAGTTACGTGGTACAAAATTTCCCGTGGCGCTGCGATGAACGTTAGCTGAAAGATCTTTCAGATTAGCCGAAAGTTCTACAGCAAGGTTGTGGCTATCTCGTTACACTCAGCGGGTGCCCCACCCTCGATTTATGAGGGTCGGCTCTTCCGCCCGTCATCTCCGCTATAATCTCCCCAGTCCCGTCGCCCTATCATGAAGCGCCACGTCCTCATCTTCGGCCTCGTCGGCGGCCTCCTCATCGCCACCCTCCAATACACCCAATACCGCTTCGTCGTCATCGAGCACTCCGTCGAACTCTACGGCGCGCTCGTCGCCGCGCTCTTCGCCGCCTTCGGCATCTGGCTCGGCCTCCGCATCACCCGCCGTCGCGAAACCATCCGCGAAACCGTTATCATCCGCGAAATCCCTGTCCCAGCCGAACCCTCTGCCTCCGAGCCCTTCGCTCCCAACGCGGCCACCCAGGAATCCCTCGGCATCACCCCGCGCGAACTCGAAATCCTCACCCTCGTCGCCCGCGGCCTCAGCAATCGCGAAATCGCCTCTCAGCTCTTCGTCTCCGAAAACACCGTCAAGACCCACTGCGCCCGTGTCTTCGACAAGGTCGGAGCCGCCCGCCGCACCCAGGCCGTCCAGCGCGGCAAAGAACTCGGCCTCCTCCCGTGACTCCCGCGACGACAACGAATCACCCGAAAACGGGTGCGGGTGCCCCACCCTCGGTTTGTGAGGGTGGGTTCCGGCCCCGCAAGAACATGGCATCACCCAAAAGCACGATTTCCGCCCCATCCCCGCAAAATCACCCAAAAGAATGACGACACGAAACCCCGACTAACCGCATCGTGACTCCCGTCCACACTCGCAAAAGGAGCCTCACATGAAAAAAACCGTTCTCACCTTCGGCATCATCGCCGGCCTCATCATCTCCGTCCTGATGGACAGCTCGCTTCTCCTCGCCAAGTGGGTTGGCCCCGGCCACAGCATGGCCATCGGCTACACCATCATGGTGGCGTCGTTTCTGCTCGTCTATTTCGGCATTCGCAGCTACCGAGACAATGTCCTCGACGGTCGTATCTCTTTCGGCCGCGCCTTCGCCTGCGGCCTTCTGATCACCCTCATCACCACCGTCTTCTACGTCGTCTCATGGGAGATCCTCTACTTCAATTTCATCCCCCATTTCATGGACAGCTACTTCGCCGCCCAGATCCACCAGGTCCAGTCCTCCGGACTCGACCCCGCCGTCATCGCCACAAAAGTCGCCGCCATCCAGCACTCCCAGCAGCTCTACCAGAATCCCTTCGTCAACATGGCCTACACCTTCATCGAGCCTCTCCCGGTCGGCCTCATCATCACCCTGATCTCCGCCGCCGTCCTTCGCCGCAAGTCCCCCGTCCAACCCGCCGCCACCCCCGCCGTCATGACCACATAAATGTAGCCGCGACTAGTGGAAGGCCAGGACGTATATCCCCAGCCCAATCAGCACCAGTGGCGTAATCCGATGCCCCCAACGATCCACCACTCCCAAAACCGCCGCGTGGCTGCCCAGCCATCGAGCCACTGCGCACCAGACCGCGATCAGCGCCATGTACGTCGCCACGATCAGCCACACATCGCCACGCCGAATCGCAAATAACGGAACGTACACGCCTACATTATCCGCCCCGTTCGAAAGCGTGAGGAGCGCGATGGAAGCCACTCCGTATCCGCTCGCCCTCGCTTCCACGGTCGTGCCGCGGTGCCCAAGGAACAATTCTTTGAGCCCAAGCAATAACGGCAAAACGCCTAGCCATTTGATCCAGGGCTGCGGAATCGCGAATGCCGCCCACGCTCCCAGTAAGCTCACCACAACAATGCCGGCAAATCCGAGGTACTGCCCCGCCACAATCCGTCGTGTCGGAACTCGCCGAGCAAAAAACAGCGTCAAAAGCACCAGGTCATCGATATTCGTAGCCGCGAAACTCGTCACACCCGCCGTCAGCGCCGTCAAAGTGGAAGTCATAGTCCAGGAAGAAGTTCGAAGCACCAATTCTGCGCCACAGTCCTTAGAAAATGGATCTCAGCGAGACGTAGTGTTCCCGACGGGTGGCCTACCCTTTGCGCCTTTGCAAAGGGGGGCTCTCTTCCACGGTGAATCTACCGTTTCTTTCCGATTTGTCATCCCGAGCGTAGCGAGGGATCTGCTGTTTCTTGGTCCTTCCTCCGAGTGGGCAGGTGCCCCACCCTCGGTTTGAGAGGATGGGTTCTGAGGCGAGAGGTCGTGGAAGTACACCGACGGGGCCAGCACTCACTAACGCCTAACCGCCATTCCTCAGTTCTGCGCGTTACCCGGCTGTGAATCGCTCTGCTTCATCGATGTCTTGACGATGGTGGCTTTGTGCTCTTTGTTGTCGTCGTCGAGAATGATGATTTTCCCTTTTTCCACGGCGTACTTGACGTTTTCCCCCACGTTCACATTCGCCGGCTTCGACCATGGAAACAGCAGATGTTCGCTCGCGACATAAACAACCTTGTCGCTCTCAATCGTGTACATCTGATAGGTCTCGATGTTGTCGCTGGTCGTGCTCGTTGAGTTCGACGAGTAGTCCGTCTTGTTCCCTTTATCTTTTACTTGGCCGTCCCTGTTTGTTGTAGTCGTCGACCCTTCGTTCACTTTCTGCTGCTCCATCGACGTAAGCACACCCGCCTTCCAGTGCCGCGGCGCTGCCGCCGCCAGGATCGTTCCCACAGTCAGCATGCAAGCCAAAATCGTCAACGCCTTCCATTTCATATCGTTTCTCCGTCATTCCGCGGAATAGGCCGCCATCATACACCGCCGATCGACCCCCGATAGAAATATGGGATCTTTCGATCTTTGACTAAAAATTCCTCAGTTTGGACGGGTAGCCCTCCCTTTGCGGTTTCTGCAAAAGGTAGGCTCCGCCAGTCCTCGACGCGTTTTTAACTTTCCCAAGTACCTTGATTCGGATGAGCGCACGGTGGAATATGCGTGTGCTCGCGGCGTGATGAAAGTTGCTGGAATATGCGATCGATATACTCGTGCGTAGCGCACGCAGTAACAAGGCTAAAAATTCGGGTTCGGAGTCTGGTAGTCAATTCTGGTCCACGGAAACGCGCCTATGAGCTGCTTAACAATATCACTGTCCCTTTGCGCGTGCGGCCCGATAACGAGGCGCGAATTTGTCACATGATTCGATTTGCCAAAACTTACCGGTCCTCCATCGTAAAGTATCAGCGTGTCGGAAAAGCTGTCACCGATGAAGTATCCGTAATCGATGGCGATTGGCGCCGCGATCCAAGTACTTCTAATAAAAACCATTGGTGTCGGATCTGGCACCGGTCTTCTCAACATGTAAGCGTAAGTGGCTTGCACATATAGATCGAAACCCTGCAACGTCTGTTTCGGCTCAGGAAAAGTCGGCTGCACTATGCTAACCGGATGCGCTTTTCTGAGAATTGCAATTTGGCTGGGTCCACCGACTTCGGGATGAGCTTCTGATGTGTAGTAAGCCAGTCTTTTCGCCAGCCCAATCATCTGCTGAAGCGTCAAGCTACTTCCACCGTTCTCCCGCATTGCTGCGGCATATTCAACTAGGGCTTTGTCGCGTGGTTTGGTTTCAGGGTGTTTGAGCAATTCTTCGGCAACATCGGGCATCCCGTTTAGTTTCCAAACCAGCTTATCCTTAACTTCTAAAAGCGAACCGTCTTCAAGCCCCGACAGCAAAGTCCCCTCGTCATTCTTAGTTCGGAGAGCAATCTTGCCAATCTTAGGGTTGCCGTCCACATCGTAGCCGGCGACGATCAATTGAAACGTATAGGCATTTGTTATGTCACCTGTACCCAACACGTCACGAATACCAGCGATAGCCGATAACCTGAGATTGATGATGTATGCGAGGGCATTTACCTTCTCTACGATAGTTTGTGGCGGCTGAGCGGCTGAAAGCTGAGCGAATCGTCGAATAATCTCCGCCGTACTCACATTTAGATCAGGAATAGCCATGTCGCCAGAACCAGCAGGAGCTGAGACAAAACCGGCGAGTGAACAAACTGTGCGAGCGTCCAACTTGAAGAGTTTTTGGCCGGGAGTAGATAACTGAGCGCCGGAGGCCGTGAGCATGCTGTCTGTCAGCACCACGATGCCCTGTTTGTTTCCGAAGGCGATGTTAATTGTTCCGTGGACAACGGAGTCTTCAGACGATTTCTGCCGCGCGAAAATAACTAGCGGTTGGGAAAGTAAAATCACAGTTACAAGAAGAAGACGAAAGTGCACGTTAGACCTTCCTGCCTTTAGAACGCGCTCGATGCACTTCCTTGCATTATCCCTGAGGGAATCGACATTCTAAACGGTTGCTCGAGTTTCCAGCGACGCCGGGTGCCCCTCGATAAGAGCGAAGGCGTTGTCAAGGCACAAATCTCCCGTGCAGTGTTTTGCACCGCTTTGGGTGTCAGGGTGTTGGAGGACCGAAGCCCTGAAACTCTCACGGTGAATCAGCTTTTCGGCAGTTCGACAACTGCA
>JAFAZL010000339.1 GCA_019239815.1 Acidobacteriota bacterium | reverse complement strand
GCGGGGGAAGCTGGCGCACTCGGCGTATCCGGAGCTGGGGCATTCGGCGATTCATGCGCTGCTGGATGTGTTGAACGATGTGCGGAAGGTGGCGCTGCCGCAGGATCGGGTGCTGGGGCCGGCGACGTTGAATGTGGGGACGATTGCGGGAGGGCGTGCGCCGAATGTTGTGGCGGACGAAGCGCACGCGGAAATCATGTTTCGAACGGTGGGCGATCCGGCGTCGCTACGGGAAGGAGTGGCGAATGCGGTTACGGGGCGGGCGGAGGCGCATGAGGTGTTGCACACGCCAGCGGTGATGCTGGGAGCGTTCGATGGACTGGCGCAGACGACGGTGGCGTTCACGACGGATATTCCGGCGCTGATGGGGGCGTGGGGCGAGCCGTTTTTGATCGGGCCGGGGAGCATCCATCTGGCGCATACGGCGGAGGAGCGGGTGCCGAAGAAGGAGCTCACCGAGGCGGTGGAGATTTATGCGCGGATGACGACGGAACTTTTGAAGAAGGCGAAGTAAAGACGCAACGAAGTAATGAAGTAGCGATTCAGAGGAAGACAAAGCGTGAGTTATGTGGATCCATTTGGATGGGGTCGAGTCTAAACTCGCGCCCTCTGAAAGCTGAGGGTGCGGCACCAACTGCGGTGGTGCGACGGTGGTTTTTATCTCGCGGAGATGAATGAGGAGAACGCTGTGGGTTTGGGGTTGGCGATTGTGGGGTGCGGAAAGATGGGGCGGTTGTGCGAGGCGCTGGCGCCGGAGTATGGGTTTGAGGTGCGGGCGCGATTTAGCGGCGCGAACAATGCGGGCGGTGCGGGGCTGACGCGGGAGGCGTTGCGCGGGGTGGACGCGGCGGTGGAATTTTCGGAGCCTGCTGCGGCTGTTTCGAACATTCGGGCGCTGGCGGCGGCGGGAGTTTGCGCGGCGGTGGGAACGACGGGATGGGGCGAGGAGTTGGCGATCGCGCGTGAAGCTGTGATTCGCGCGCGAACTGGAGTTGTGTGGGCGGCGAACTTTTCGGTGGGCGTGAATTTGTTTCTGCAGATCGCGGGGTGCGCGGCGGAACTCTTCGCGAAGCAGCGGGAATACGAAGCATGGGGCTGGGAAATGCATCATTCGGCGAAGAAAGATGCGCCGTCGGGGACGTTGAAGAAATTAGCAGAAGTGATGAGGGCGCGCGGATACGACCGGCCGATTGATTTGAGCGCGAGCCGCGCGGGAGCGGTGCCGGGGACGCATGAGATCGGATTCGACGCGCTGGGGGACACGATTACGTTGCGGCACACGGCGCGGAGCAGGGAAGGGTTTGCGCGCGGAGCGCTGCAGGCGGCGCGGTGGGTGGTGGGGAAGCGCGGATTTTTTGAGTTTCGGGAGATTGTGAGTGAGTTGGGTCAAGTGAATTTGGCTGAAGCGGCGAAAGTCTGAGGGCAGCGTTTGAAGATTTCGAATGTGCACGAGAAGGAGGCGTCGATGTTTACAGGATGCGGGACGGCGATGGTGACTCCATTTCGCAGCGATGGATCGCTCGATGAGGCGACGCTGCGGAAGTTGATTGCGCGACAGATGGAGGCGGGGATCGATTTTCTTGTCCCGTGCGGGACGACGGGAGAGAGCCCGACGCTGACGCACGAGGAACACGTACGCGTAGTGGCGATCACAATGGAAATGGCGAAGGGGCGTGTGCCGCTGGTTGCCGGCGCGGGTGGATACAACACCGCGGAAGTCATCGCGATGGCGCGCGAGTTAGAGGGGTTGGGCGTCGACGGAATTTTGTCAGTGACGCCGTATTACAACAAGCCGACGCAAGAAGGTTTGTACCAGCACTATCGCGCGCTGGCGGAAGCGATTGAGCTGCCGATTATTTTGTACAGCGTGCAGGGGCGGACGGGAGTGAACATCGAGCCGGCGACGGTGGCGCGGCTGGCGGGAATCAAGAATATTGTGGGGATCAAGGAAGCTTCGGGGAGCATTGCGCAGATGGCGGCGATTTTGAATTGTGTGCCGGAGGATTTCGTTGTGTTGTCGGGCGACGACGCGATCACTCTGCCGTTGATTGCGTTGGGCGGGCGCGGAGTGATTTCGGTGGTGTCGAACGAAATTCCGGCAGAGATGAGCGAGATGGTGCGGCTGGCGCTGCGCGGAAATATCTGGGGCGCACGCGAAATTCACCGGCGATTCCATGCGCTCATGGAAGTGAATTTTGTGGAGTCGAATCCCGGGCCGGTGAAGACGGCGCTGGCCGAGATGGGTTTGCTCGAGCCGGTGTGGCGCTTGCCATTGGTCGCGCCAAAGCGGGAGAATCGCGAGCGAATCGTTGATGTGTTGAATTCGCTCGGGCTTATTGAAAGGCTGCATGCTGCCGTCGCAAATTGAAAAGTTGTTCGATCATCCACCCGCGGAATATCAGGAAGAGCATTTTGAGTTGTTTGAGCGCTTCAAAGCTGCGCTGAATCGCGGCGAAGTGCGCGCGGCGGAGCCGGACGCGTCGACGAAAAGCGGTTGGCGGGCAAATGCGTGGGTGAAAAAGGGAATTTTGTTGGGATTTCGCATGGGCGCGACGGTGGATATGTCGGTGTCGCGCGCGGAAGCTGCGGGAGATTTACCGCACCAGGCGCGGCAGGCGTTCATCGATAAGTCGACGTATCCTTTGCGTTCGTTTGACGTTGCCGACGGCATTCGTATCGTGCCCGGTGGATCGAGCGTGCGCGATGGGAGTCACATCGGGCGCGGGGTGATCTGCATGCCGCCGATGTTTGTGAATGTGGGCGCGTATGTCGGTGAGAACACGATGATTGATTCGCATGCGCTTGTGGGGAGCTGCGCGCAGGTGGGGAGGAATTGCCATATATCAGCGGCGTCGCAGTTGGGCGGCGTGCTGGAGCCAATGGGGGCGATGCCGGTGATTATTGAAGATCACGTGATGGTGGGCGGAAATTCCGGCGTGTATGAAGGGACGGTCGTGAAGGCGCGCGCGGTGCTGGGCAGCGGGACGATTTTGAATCGATCGATTCCAGTGTATGACCTGGTGAAGGACGCTGTTTATACCGCGACAGAGACCGAGCCGCTGATCATTCCGGAAGAAGCGATTGTCGTGCCGGGGTCGCGCGCGATCACGCATGAGGTGGGTAAGAAGCACGGGTTGTCGCTGCAGGCGGCGGTGATTGTGAAGTATCGCGATGGGAAGACGGATTCGCGCGTGAAGTTAGAGGATTTGCTGCGGTAGGTGTGTTGTGTTTCAGGTGTCGCCCAGACGATTTTTCAGGTCGAGAAGGCCTTCGAGTTCCGTAATCATCGACAAGTCCTTGGCACGACCAGCGGCGCGTTTCGCTTTGATCAGTCCCGATACCGACAGGACCAAGCAGTCGAAACCGTGGATATTCAGCGTATCCGACACCGCTTTCACTGCTTCGTAGTTTCCTAATCCCGAAACTTCGCCAAGAAAATCCAGTGGACCGAGGTCGGTATCGAGCGTGAAATTCAGGCCGCGCTCGATCGTTTTGGCGTCGAATGCAAACGGCAGCGGCGAATCTGGGCCACGGAGTTTAGGGTGGAAAGGCGCAATCGCGCGAGCTAGAGCGTTACAGTTGGGTTTCGATCGGCTATAGCAGAAATCCAAGTCTTGCGTCATGTACGCGGAACCTTGAAGCTGCATGGCGGCGCCGCCGATGATTACAAACTCAACCGCCGCATCGTAGAGAGCGGTCAGCGTCTCCTCTAATTTCAGCGTCATGCTCGCCTAACGGGTTTCGCATTACGAAGGGCGCGGAGGGTTTCTGCCCCGGCAACTAATCGTTCCGCACGTTCGGTCGGCGTGCGGTTCAGATTGGAGACGAGAAGAGTTAGGTCGATGCCGTACTCTTTGGCTTCGGCGAGTTTGCTGCCGGCGGGGGGATTGTTGATGAGTTCCCATGCGAGTTTTTGTTGCTCGGGAGTCATGGTAGCTAAGGTGATTTTCTCATAGTCGCGGGGGTGGCGCTACGAGAGCGGCTTGAAGGTTACGACCTTGCCGAGGTGGGCGCAGCAGTGCTGCGCCCGTGCGAAGAGGCGGCAATCGCAGATCGGAAAAATGCTGGCAGATGCCCTTCAAGACTCGGGGTAAACCGGCGCTACCGATGCTATTGCCCGAGCACTTTTTCGAAGAAGGCTAGGGCGCGAGGGTCGTTGGATTGGCCGAGCCAGAACATGGCTTGCTTGCGGACGACGGGGTTGTGGTTGGTTTCCGCGACTTGAATGAGTTTGGGAACGCCTTCGTCTTTCGGCATCTGGCTGAGCGCGAAGACGGCTTTCTTTTTTACTTCGGTGTCGGGATCGTTGTCGATAGCGTCGGTGATGGCGGCAGCTTCTTTTTTGCCGGCTTTTTGCGCGAGCCAGAAGAGCGCTTGGCCGCGAACGTGAGTGCTTTCGTCATCGTGGGCCATGCGAATCATTTCGTCGACCGCGGAGGGCTCGCGGCTGACCGAGAGCGCGAAGGTGACCTGCGACCGGACGTCGCTGCTGGGATCGGACTTCGCCAATTTTTGCAGCGCGAGGAATCCGGCTCTGCCGCGGGCTTCGCCGAGCCAGAATGCCGTCTGCTTGCGCAACTCTTCCGGCGAGTCAGGACGGACGAAGGATTCGAGCGCGGCTTCGGCGGAATCGTCAGCGTGGAGGGCGATCGCGCTGAGGGCCTGATGGCCATGGCGGTCGTCGCCGTCGCGGAAGTCGGAGCGCTCATTGCGTACAAATGTGGAAAGCAGCGCGACGCTCTCTGAAGGTCTTACGTTGGTTAGCCAGACGAACGGGAGGCCGCCGGCATCGAGGGTGCATTCGGTGGATGCGACGCGAATTTTTGTGATCTGGTGGTTTTCGGCGCGGAACAGGACGGCGATTTCACGCGGTCCTTCGAGCATGACGGTGCCGTTGTTATCGATGCCTGTGATGTTGACGCCGTGATCGCCCTTTTCGAGGCGGCATGTGCCGCAGTCACCGTCGACGTTCCAATTGCCGCCGGAGCAGCAGATGCTGCGGTTGCCAGCGACTTCGGGCACGCTGTAGCCGAGCCACTGTGGCGTCGTGACCTGGGCGATCCAGGTCTTGATCTGAGCGTCGAGCGAACCGGTGATCGGTTGCTGATTCAGACGTGAGTTCTGAATATTTGGCACACCCGACGAAGAGCGAGCCGGCGGTGCAGCATTTTGTTGTGCCGGGCCCGCGATCGTGAGAAGCGCGGACG
>JAFAZL010000208.1 GCA_019239815.1 Acidobacteriota bacterium | reverse complement strand
AATGACCTGCTGTTGCGCGAGCATCGGCAGCATCTGCGCTGCATCGATCGCCTGCTGCATCTCGCCGCGATCCGCCGAAAATCGCGAGACGCCCCACATTCGCGAACCCTCCGGCACAAACCTTTCGATCAATTCAGCACGGCACGCGTCTCGCAGATAAGGTTCATCGCCGAGCAGTAGAATTGCCGGAATCATCTTTCCGCTCTGCAGTTGCGCCAGAAATTTTTGTTGTGATACCCGCGCCATCAAAGACTCCGAAAGTCGAAACGCGAAACCTCAATAATTCTCGACGACTGCTGCTACCAACCGCTGCGCAAAATCCTTCGCCACGCGATCGAGCGCCGGATCCTGCTCGCTGAAAAAGCTCGTCACATCCGTCGAGATTTCGTATTCGCTGCGGAATACGAAGTTATCCGTATGATACAAAACCTTGTCGTTCGATGTTTGCGTCAGCGTGACCTCGCACTTCATCTGCACCAGCATCGTGGTCGCGCGTCCCGTCGTCGTATCAAACAGCAAGGGTACTGCCTCCAGACTCACGACTTTGCCCTTCAGCACGGCATCGCCTGCATTCGGGTCCGACACAACTTTGTACGGCGTTCGCGACAGGAACTCATGCACCGTCGCGGAAGTCAGCCGCTGCTCGACGCGATACGTGGTCGTCGCGTTCTCCAGCGCAGGCACCGCGATGACGTGAATTTCCGGAGGCAATGCACTCGTTCGCCCCGCGACGTGATATCCGCAACCACTCGCGAAGCACGAGAAGATGAAGAGCGCAACAAAACTGGGGAAGCACGGGATAGTAGGGAAGTACGAGAGCCGCTTCGACCGCGCCAGGTTCATTCCGCGAGTTTCTCCGCGAGCGTCTCGGCCAGCTTCACCGCATTCCAAGCCCGCAACCGAATGTTATCCGCCGCGCCCCAGAACCACCAAATCCCCGGAACCGCTTCGTCTCGCGCGGGCCGCGCCAAACCGATCGAAGTTTCTTCCGCAATATTCACATTGTTCGGCGGATCGTCCGCAGCCTTCGCTGAGAATCCCGCTGCCTTCACCGCGGCATCGATCGTGTCCACGTCGGCGGTCGGATCCAGTTCCGCGCAGACCGAAAATGTCGTCCCATAAAACGCAGGCGCATGAACCATCTGTATCGCTGGCACGACCGCGCTGCCGCGCAAACACGAACTCACTTCCGCTCGCAACGTCGCCGCCGCCGCGCGCAAATCAAACCGGCTCTTCTCACCGAATTGCACCATTGTGTTGAATGCGATCTGCGCGTCAAACAATTGCGTTCCCGCCGGCTGAAACGACAACAAGTGGCTGGTCTGTTGTTCCAGTTCTTCGATCGCATCCTTGCCCCACGCCGATACCGACTGCAATACGGTCGCGCTCAGCGCTCGCAACCTCAAATCACCCAGCCCGAACGCTATGCGCACAATCGCCTCGGCCGCCGCCGATGGGATCGAAACCAGTTTCGATTGCGTGTCGGCTGCCGAGAGTTGCCCGTGCAGCGAATCGAAGCCGCGGAACCAGGGAACCGCTTCCGTCACCGTCGCCGAATGTCCGGACAGATCGATAATCAGCGCGCCACTTCGCCTCGCCAGGTCGAGATTCGCCTTCGTAAAAGCCGCCGATCCCGTGAAGAATACGAATCGTGCGCGTTTGAAGCTGTCTTCTTCCACCGGCTGGATGACAACGGCTTCGCCGCCGGCCTCGGTCAGGGTTCCCGCCGCAAGCTCCTCATCGAGCAGTCGGAAGTCAGCCGTAGCGAACCGCCCCTGCTCCAGCAGAGACTTCAGCTCCGCCCCAAGCAAAGACGAAGCTCCAGCGATTACGATTCGAGTCGATTCCCGTTCAAGCGACATGGATCACGCGGTTCGATGCGAGACGAGGCGGTGCCGTAACAGACGTACGATGTGCAAGGTCACGCCGGTTGCAGTATACGTCGCGGCAAGCAGAAGCAAAACTTCTTCGGACCAGCGCCAAACAGCGGCGCCAAGTAATGCGATCATCACGATCGCGAGCGAAGGCTGTTTGCGCGTCCAAGGCAGGTCTTTGAAGCTGTAGAAGCGAATCGTGCTGGTCATCAAGCTCGCTAATCCCAGCACAAGAAATATCCACGCAATCGACCAGCGCCAATCGGTAATTGGGTATTTGAAGGCATGCACTGTCGCGGCAATCATGCCAGCCGCGGCGGGAGTCGGCATCCCGACGAAATACTTTGAGCCTCCGGGAGCCATGCCCTGCACATTGAAGCGGGCGAGGCGCCAGGCGCAACACACCACAAAAGCCAGGCAGAACCACCAGCCGAAGTGCGCGATCTGCTGAACGCTTTGAGTAGCATCAAGCCCCGGAAGATTACGCACGCCCCAGGAATACGCGAGCAAACCAGGAGCGATACCGAACGTCACTACGTCGGCGAGGGAATCGAACTGCACGCCAAATTCGGTGTTGGTGCCGGTGAGCCGCGCCACCCGGCCATCGAGCGAATCAAAGACCATGGCGAGGCCGATCGCTTTTGCCGCGCGATCGAACGCATCCCCGGAGGGATCGTTGTTGGCCAGAACCGCGACGCTCGCGTAATACCCGCAAAGCAGGTTGCCGACCGTGAAGAGGCTCGGAAGCAGAAAGATGCCGCGGCGCAGCTTCGGATTCCGAATCCGCTTGCCACGCAGGGAAAACTCGTGAGGTTCCGCGTTTGAGAGCTGATGTTCCTCGTCAGCCATTTATTTCAGATTTCCCGTCGCCGTCAGATTTTCCATTGCCGCACCGGAATTCTGTTGCCTGCTGGAGTCTCGACTTACTTGCGTCGGCCAGCGCGCCAGAACGCTGGAACCGCCCTTCACAATATCGCCGAGCTTCACCAGGATTTCGGCGTCTCGCGGTACCCACAAATCCACACGAGAGCCGAACCGCACCAGGCCGATTCGCTCGCCGCGAGCCACCACATCGCCCTGTTTCTTCCAACAGACTACCCGCCGGGCAATCAGCCCGGCAATCTGTTTGAACACCATTTCGCCGGCCGCTGTCGAAAGGGAAATAACGTTTTGCTCATTTTCGGTAGAAGCGCGGGCGACCATGGCGGCCAGGAACTTTCCCGGCCGATACTCCATCCCGGTGATCGTGCCGGCTTCGGGCGACCGGTTCACGTGAACATTCCAGATCGCGAGAAAGATGCTGACCCGCTTTCCAGGCTTGCCGTTGTTCGCTTCGTCAGTGATCACAACGATCCGCCCATCGGCAGGAGACACCACAGCGCCAGGCTCGGTTGGAATGACCCGTTCAGGATCGCGGAAGAAGTAAAAGACGAAAAGAGCCAGCGCGACGAGAATTACGCCAATAACGACCCAGTGGGCGAGAAACCCAGCAACTCCCAGGACCAGCGGGGGTAGTCCGAAGTAGTATCCCTCTTTGACCATGTAGGTTAGACAATATCACACGCGCAGAGGGTGCGGTGGCCTGGTCAGCCACGAGCAGCGCAGACACACGTCCAACCGCGATGCCGAGGCATCGGTGAGGACGACGCCAAGACTGAGATCGCTTACGTGCCTGCGGCGGCCGCTCGATGGACGCGGGCAGCAATACGCTCCATCGCATCTTTGCAATGCAACTTCATTTTTTTGAGCTTTACTTCTTCGACGAGGGCTTCCGAACTGAGGTAGGGATCTGTGGTGATTTTTTGGAGCTCTGATTCGTACTTCGCATGCTGCTCGGCCAGACGCTGATACTCGGCGTCTGTGTCGAGGAGTATGTCCCGAGGGTTGCGAGCCAGACTGGCCATGCGTCCTCCTGACGACTCCAGGTGAATTTTGGGTGACTACTGCATGACGGCAAGGTAACACTTCGCAAAGCGGCGTCAAGAGGGAAGTATGAGGAAAATTGTTGTATCGGGTCCTAGCCTGCGAGTTCTTTCATCATTAGTACTGCCGCCTCGTCGGGATCGCGGTAATAGCCAGGGCGGCGTCCGGTCTTACTGAAATTGTGTTTTTCGTAAAAAGAGATCGCCGGAGTGTTTGATTCGCGAACTTCAAGGAACAGTCGATCGACGCGAGTGCGGCGAAGCTCCGCGACCGCTTCGTTGAGCAGCGCCTCGGCAAGGCCGGAGCGGCGCTTTTCTGGCGCGATGCAGAGATTGAGGATCTCGGCTTCCGCCACGACGGCGCGC
>JAFAZL010000133.1 GCA_019239815.1 Acidobacteriota bacterium | reverse complement strand
ACTCTTCCCAGCGCACGGGCATCGTGACCTGGCGAATCAAGGCGTCGCGCGCTTCGTCGCCGCTGGTTTCGGTGTCGGCGTCGACGTTCGTGACGAGCGGGAATTTCAGCGCGGCAAATTCGGTCTTGCGCAAATCCCTCTCGAGCTTTTCCTGAGCGGGCATCATCAACGCGCAATGGAATGGCGCGGATACCGCTAAGATCACGGCTCGTTTTGCACCGAGCTGAGACGCGATTTCGACGGCGCGCTTCACTGCGTCGGCATGACCCGAGATCACTGTTTGCTCGGGCGAATTCAGATTCGCGGGTGAGCAAATCCTGCCTTCAGCGGCGCGCTTGCATGCATCCACCACAACTGCTGGAGATAAACCCATGATGGCCGCCATCGCGCCTTCGCCAGCGGGGACAGCTTCCTGCATGTACTTGCCGCGCTTATGCACGATCTGAACTGCGTCCGAAAATTTCAGCGAGCCTGCAGCGACAAGAGCGGAGTACTCGCCCAAACTGTGGCCGGCAACAAAATCGGGAGTAATTCCCTTTTCCGCGAGCACTCTGTAGATCGCGACCGAGCACGTGAGAATCGCGGGCTGCGTGTTCGCGGTCTGTTTCAAATCTTCCTCAGAGCCCGCGAAGCACAACTGCGAAATCGAAAATCCGAGCGCTTTGTCCGCTTCGTCGAAGACAGCTTTCGCCGCCGGATATTTTTCGGCGAGTTCCTTGCCCATTCCGGGGTATTGCGAAGCCTGGCCCGGAAACACGAATGCAATTTTCCCCATCTTTGTTCCTTTTCCTGCTGCTACGAGCGCATCGGGATTCGTTCCGGATGTATGCTCGCGGCTGAGAGCCCCTGTTCAATCTTTTCATTCATGCGAGCGCGCGCCAACCCGGCCGCAACGCGAATCGCATTCTTCACCGCGGCCGCGTTGGACCGGCCGTGGCCGATCACGCAGACTCCGCGTACGCCGAGCAGCGGCGCTCCGCCATACTCGGTGTAGTCGATCTTTTTCTTCAGGCCCTTGAACGCGCCCTGCGAGAGCATCGCGCCAAACTGCGAAACCAGCGAGCTCTTCAGCGATTTCTTCAACACTTCAAAAATCTGAACCGCGAGGCCTTCGCAAATCTTCAACGCGATATTTCCGACGAAGCCGTCGCACACGATCACATCGACTTCGCCCGAAAATAAATCTCCGCCCTCGACGTTGCCGACAAAATGCACCGGACTTTTTTTCAGCCGGTTGTACACTTCGCGGGTCAGCTCGTTGCCCTTGATCTCTTCTTCGCCAACCGAGAGCAAACCGACGCGCGGCCTTCGATGGCCAAACGTCGCACGGTAATAAATTTCCCCCATCACCGCAAACTGAACCAGATGCTCCGGCTTCGAGTCGACGTTCGCCCCAACATCGAGCAGAACGGAAACTCCGCCCTTAGCATTAGGAAACGGCGCCGCGAGAGCAACGCGATCGACCGATTCCAGAGTGCCGAGCAAAAACCGCGAGACCGTCATCACCGCGCCGGTGTTGCCGGCGCTGACTAACCCGTCTGCCTTCGTCTCTCGCACCAGCCGGGCGGCAACGTGCACTGAGCTGTCCTTCTTCCGGCGAAATGCCTGCGCCGGGTGATCGTCCATCGTGATCACTTCGCTCGCGGGGACGACTTCGATCGGCAGATTCGGCGTCGCGTGCTTTGCCAACTCGGCGCGAATTACCGGCGGCTGCCCGACCAGCAAAATGCGCACGCCAAATTCGCGCGCAGCCAGCACACTCCCTTCGACTTCGGGACGGGGAGCATGGTCTCCGCCCATGGCATCAACCGCAATTGTGATCATGAAGGGCTTCGATCAGGCAATTCCGGAAAAAGCACCGGTGAAAGGCTGCCGCTCACTCCGCGACGAGATGGTCAGGCTGAAATATCTTGGACTGCTTTGCCCTTGTAGTAGCCGCAATGAGGGCAGACCTGGTGAGGCTGCTTCATTTCGTGGCAGTTGGGGCACTTCGCGAGCGCAGGCTTGGCCAGAAAATCGTGGGCGCGGCGGGTGCTGGTGCGGCGCTTGGAATGCCGGCGTTTTGGGTTAGGCATAACACTACTCCTCGTTCCGACCTGATAAGGCCGGATTGTATGGGCTTTCGGCCCTGAAACCTATTGTTTTTTCAGCCAGTCCTGCTTCAGGCGCGCCAGTGGCGCGAGTCGCGGGTCTGATGCATGAGTCTCGCAGCGGCATTCTTCGTGGTTCAAGTTCGCGCCGCAATTCGGGCAGAGTCCACGGCAGTCGCTGCGGCAAATCACCTTCATCGGCAATGCCAACAGCACCTGTTCACGCAGCACGTCCGCCAGGAACAACCCCTCTCCTTCAAAAAATCCGATTTCCGCATCGTCGTCCTTCAACCGAGCTTCTTCCGGACGCTCTCCGTGCGGTAGTGGGCTATAAAACAGGTCGAACGAACGATGCACTTCATCGACGACGGGTTCGAGGCACCGGGCGCAGACCATCTCCACCTTAGTCTCGATTTCACCCGCAATCCGAATCTGGCCTTCGATAAGTTCCGCCGTGGCCGTGACTTCCAGAGGATCGATCTGCTTCACTTCCGTCGTCTGGTAATCGATGCTGCCGG
>JAFAZL010000796.1 GCA_019239815.1 Acidobacteriota bacterium | reverse complement strand
CACGGTGGCTATGGGCACGGCTACGGCCGCTGGGGATATGGACACGGTTGGGGCTACGGGCGAGGCTGGGGTTATGGCCATGGTTGGGGTTACGGCTGGGGACCGGGCTGGGGATGGGGTGGCTGGGGAGGCGACGGCTGGTGGCTACTCGACGATTTGTTCGGTTTGGCGCTGAACGTCACGAGCTTCGCGCTGAATCCGTGGACTCCCTTCGCAACGCTGGGTGCTGATCTGATCGGCGACGGCGTGCAAGCGCTCGGCAATCTCGACAGCAACAATTACGGCGGGGACTATGGCGACCAGGGATCCTACGGCGTCTATGCCGATGATCCCGGCTACTACTACAACAGCGACTACACGTATCCGCCGTATCGGCAACCCTATCAGCCACTTTGCGGAACGGCTTATTCAGCGGAAAATCCGGGGTGCTTTCAGTAACCTGAGGAAGAGCGCACGACGGCACGGCGTTCGCGAGAATTCCGACGCGTCATTCCATCTCCTATGGAACTCGATCGAGCCCGCTATATCGTCCGCTACTACGGCGCATTCATGACTTCGCAAGAACGCCTTGCGAATCGTCATCTCTGCGCGACGTCAAAAATCACTCGTGGGCGGTCAGATAAATCCGCGCAAGAAGAAGCCATCGCAAGCTCCAAACCCATACGCGAATTGCTGTCGACAGATCCGGAAGTGAAGCAACTAGCCGCGGGAGGATGGGAGGCTTTCGCCCTGAGCACGGCACAACGAATTGACCGCATGCATCACGATGAGATTTTCTTCAACGAGTGCCCGCGCTGCGGGAAGTTAGCGAAAACTCCAAAAGCGAAACAGTGCTGGCACTGTCATCACGACTGGCACGCCACAAGCGGCTGAGCGAACTATCCCCAATCTTCTTCCAACTTGTCGAGCGAGTGGCGGGCGGCGTCGAGCTGTTGCCGCGGCGTCGGCGCGTCTGCTCCGATCTTTTCCTTCAACTCGAGGATGAGCGGCGGATTCGCACCGACTTCCGGGGCCGTTTTCAAAAGCTTTGTCGCGGCCGTCCAGTCGATGTCGCCCTCATAAGGCGGAAGATGTTCGTCCTTCTCGCCGTGATTGTCGTGGATGTGTGCGCTCGCGACAAATTCGCGCAGCGGTTCGAAACTTTCCGCGATGCGATTTTCTTCCGGGCCATCGGCAAGATGCGCGTGGCCGATGTCGAAGTTGAAGCGCAGCCCGCTCAGTCGCGTCTCGTCTATGAACGAACGCAGATACGCCGGCGAGCCCATCTCGCTCGTCGTGTTCTCCACGCAGATCGTCACGCCAACGTGCTTCGCATGCAGAATCAGATGCTCAAGCGAACTGAACGCTGCGTCGCGCTTGCGCGGATCGGCCGTCTCGCGGCTGCCGCCCATGTGGAAGATCATGCGCGAAAAGGGAAGCTCTTCGGCGACGTCGATGGCGCGCTTGAGCTCGTCCATCGCCTCGATGCGCCGCACGCGCTCGACTTCGCAGATCGAAAGCGGCTGCCCGCCTTCACGCATCGCGCTCAAGTCGCGGCTCGTCGGAGCATGCAGCGACGCCAGCTTGAGCTTAGCGTCCGCGAGCGCACCGGCGATGTTTTGAATTTCGGCCTTCGATGTGTAGTCGAAGTGGCTTCGCGCGCAGAAAATCTCCACGCCGTGAAATTTGGCTCCGCCGATTTGTGAAATAAGATCCCGCGTGAGCTTGCGTGAGACAAAAAGATAAGTCGAGAGCAATCGTTCCATAGTTCGCCAACGCCATTATCCACAAAATCCGCTTGAGTCGCTTCCGGTTCATCGCCGAGGTGTGTAAGAAAGCAAAACGCCGAAGATTCTTCCCCTAACTGGTCTTGTGTATCGAGAATGTAAGTATGTCCAAACGAACATTTGCCCTGATCATCTTCTTCCTGACCATTTCCGCCCGCACTCCCGCACAGGACGATCCTGCATCGCAAACCGGGCAACTCATGATTGGCAAGGCTATGTCGATCGGCGCTCTCGGATCCGCGGACACTCCTCCAATGACTGTAAAAGCGGTGATTAGCATCGCGCAGTCGAATGCCGAAACGGCCAAGGGAACTTATGAAATGCTCTGGATGTCGCAAAGGCGGTGGCGGCAGGAGGTTCGCTTTGGCAACTATTCCAGAATTCGCGTAGCCAACGCCGGCGGTTACTGGCAAAGCAGTTCGGTACCCTTTCGACCGTATTTCATGTCCGAGCTCGACAAAATGGTAGACGTAAGTGACATGGTAGGTGCAGAGAAGCACGCATCCTTTGGCAAAGTTCAGGAAAGGCAGGTTAGTAACACCCACGCCCGATGCATACAAGCGAAGCCTTCTAGCAACGAACCTGGAACAAGATATTGTTTTGATTCCGTCACTGGCAGTCTGATTCAGGTCGACTTTCCGAAGCCGGAATTTGCGCCTCCGCAGCTGGTAGACCGCGTTGAGTACGATGACATCCGGCAGAAAGGCGACAAACTGATTCCGTTCCGCGTCCAAATTTTTCGTCAGGACAAAGTTTTCATGACATTTCAAATTGCAGAAATTGGCGCCGCTCCCGCCGACCCTGCCGCAGTTTCTAGTCTTCCACCGAATAGCGCCTTCTGGCCGGCGTGTAACCCCTCAAGGCATTTCGAACTGCAAAATCGTGTTCAGCCGCAATATCCCGAAGGAGCGCGCCAGAATCATGAGTCCGGACGGGTTCTGCTATACGGAGTGATTGAAGGAGACGGCACGGTGTCGAATCTTCAAGTGATCGTCAGCGCGACACCGCGGCTCGATGCCGCAGCAATGGATGCAGTGCGCCATTGGCGCTACAAACCCATGACTTGCGACGTGCCCGCTACGCCGTTGGATTCGCCGGGTGCGCCTGGCGCGGTTCGCATGGAGACTTCCATTGAAGTGGTGTTCGCTCTGCGACATTGATTGCCCAGCGCTGTCGCTGAAAATGGCTCTTAGTATCCGACGGCGGAGCCGTTGTCGCGTGGGTCGGCGGCGCCGAGGCGTTCGCCACTCTTCGAATCGACGCCGATCGCGTTGACGAGGCCGATGTGTCCGCGGCGTTTGGTCGTGAAGCCCTGCGCTTGCAGCGCTTTCTCCACGGATTCGGGAAAAGTTTGCTCCATCAAAATCAAATCGGGCATCCACTGATGATGAAAACGCGGAGCGTTGATTGCGGCTTGCGCTTCCATGCCGAGACGCATCCAGTTGATGACACTGAGCAGCGTCGACGAAATAATCGTCGGCCCGCCCGGTGAGCCGGTGACGAAGCTGAGTTTTCCGTCGCGCAGCAACATCGTCGGCGTCATCGAACTTAACGGACGATGTCCAGGTGCAATCGCGTTGGCTTCCGACTGAATCAGGCCGAAGAGCGCATTCGGCACGCCGGGCTGCGTCGTGAAATCGTCCATTTCGTCGTTGAGCAAAAAGCCCGCAGGGCTAGTGACATGCGAACCGTAGCTGTCGTTCAGCGTATACGTGCTCGCCACTGCGTTTCCGTCTGAATCGACAACTGAAAAATGCGTCGTGTGGGGGCCGTCATTCAGCGAGACGGTTGTCGGCACAGAATCCGCTTCGGCCGAAGCGGCACACTCGTGCGGCATTCCGGCCTTCACATCTGTGCTGGGGGTCGCGCGTTGTGGGTCGATCGTGGCGGCGCGTTCTTTCGCGTAACACAGCGACGTCAGCCCCGCGACCGGAACATGGGAATAGTCCGGATCGGCAAGATACGCGGCGCGATCGGCAAATACGCGACGCATGGTTTCAGCAACCATGTGAACGCTTTCGACGTCATCCCAGCCTTTCAGCGCTGTGCTTTCCAGCATGTTCAATGCTTCGATGACCGCGACCCCGCCGGAACTGGGCGGAGGTGAGGTCAGCACATCCCACGAGTGCACGCTGCCGTCGTGATCCCTCGCCGAATATTGCGCGGTCAAGACTCTACGGGTCCTTGGCTTGTAATTCGCCAGGTCGTCGAGCGTAATCAGCCCGCCGTTTTTCGCGATGTCATCGACCATGACGTGCGCCGTGTCGCCGGTGTAAAACTCGGCGGCGCCGTTTTTCGCGATGCGCTTCAGCGTCGCGGCGAGTTCGGGCTGGCGCAGCGTGTCGCCCGTGCGCAGCATTTTGCCGTCATTCAAGAAAATGTGGCGGCTGAACTGGAATTTTTCGAGGTCTTTCTTTTCTTCGGTAAATTCATGCGCGAGCTTTTCGCTGACTGGAAATCCGGTCTCGGCAAGTCGTATCGCCGGCTCCATCACGTCGGCAAGCTTCAACGCGCCATAAGTTTTTAGCGCGAGTTCGAGTCCCGCTACTGTTCCCGGCACCGCGACGGAGCGATAGCCGATCACAGAAGACGTAATGTCGTCGTTCGGAATCAACTTGCCGTCAGGTCCGATGTACATATTGCGCGTCGCTTTGCCGGGCGCGATTTCACGATAGTCGAAAAAACTCGACCGTCCATCGGCGAGGCGCACGAGCATGAATCCGCCACCGCCGATATTTCCCGCGGCCGGTTCGACGACCGCGAGCGCGAATGCTACCGCTACCGCCGCGTCGACCGCGTTCCCGCCGCGCTTCAGAATTTCGACTCCGGCCTGTGAGCCGAGTTGTTCGTCGGTCGCGACCATTCCGTGTGATGCGCGCACCGCTTGCTTCGGCCAGTCCTTGGAATCGATCGGACGCGGGCGAAATCCGCGGCAGCTTGTGAACGTGCGGACGTCGCGCAAGCGAGCGAAAGTGCGAGAAAGCAGGCGGCAAGCTTCGCGCAGCTACTGCATGCGGGCCAAATTTTCATGAGGCTGCAAACAGTAAGAGATTGAGACGATGAGGTCAAGAACGCTGAGCAATGCCGGATTGCAGCGCCAGGCGATTGTTGTCAAAGAGAAAGCAATCAAACCGTTGCGGCCGCGGCTTTCGGTTCGGTCTGCGCCCGAGTTGTCGTCTCGGAGGCTTGCGCTTGCGCCGATTGGCCATTTGATCCGAACTGCGATGAGGATGGGAAACTTTGCAACGCTGGCGGCTTCGCCACGTTCGATGTCGACGCGGTGCCGACCGTTGACGCGCCCGCGATCGCCGATTGCGTGTTCTGGGCGGATCCGGTTGGTCCGGTCGACTTTTGCGCCTGCGCTTCCAATTGATAGGCGAGGCTAGTAAACGCGGTGGGATTGAAATCATTGATCACGCTCGCGACTCGATCAATCTGCCGAATGTTGGCGGCGCTGAGCCCGAGCGCCGCTAACGCGTTATTGAGCGTATTGAGTTGCGTTTGCTGTGAAACGCTGCCGGCAGCAGTTGGAGCAGCCGATGTCGCATTGTCCGAGAGCGTCGGGCCACTCTGAGCGTTCGCGTTCGACGCACTCGGTCCGGAGGTTGCCGCATCCCCGGTCTGTGACGTGGCTGGTGGCACGTTCAACGGCAGCGCTGATACTGGCGGCGCGGTGAACAAACCTGCTGCCTGCGCCGTCGAACTAGCCGATTCGTTTAGGGACGATGGAGTGAATTGATCTTGTGGCAGCGCCGAAATCGGAGCGTGCGGCGACGCAGCGTTGTTGACGAGCAACCCCTGCGCTCGTTGAGTCGATTGCTGCCCAAGCAATCCATCGTTCAGATTTACGACGCTCGTTACAGACACGATCCACCTCCACACGGCTGCGCCACAGCGCGCGGCAAGTTCAAAAGCTGGTCGGGAAGGGGGAATCTGGACAAAGCTGCGCGCGTTCGAAGCTTCTCGAGATGCGCATCGACCGATAGAGAAAAAACTTTAGAGGAAATACGGGAGGAACGAAAAACGGAAGCGACTCGAATACGGCCACGCAACCGAGATTAGCTTTCGCTAAGAAATTCCACTGTCGCTGGACCCGGCAATAATCCCGCCTTGGTACCCTGCTCGATGAGTTCGCTCACAGCCTTCTTCCCGCGCTCGCCGTAACCCATCGTCCATTTATTCACATACATGCCGATGAATTTGTCCGCCAGGTCGGGATCCATATCGCGCGCAAACTCCATCGCGTAGGCCAGCGCCTCTTCGCGATGGTCCAGCCCATAGGCGACGCTGTCGCGGATGGTCTGCGCGATCTGTCGTCCCAGCTCCGGACCGAGTGACTTCTTCACCGCGTTCCCACCAAGCGGCAGCGGCAGCTTCGTGCGTTCCATCCACCACGCGCCAAGATCGATCACCTTGTGCATGCCAAGCTGCGGAAACAAAAGCTGACCTTCGTGAATCAACAGCCCCGCTTCGACCGATTCGTTCTGCACCGCGTCGAGAATTTTGTCGAACGGCATCACCACCGCTTCGAAATTGGGTTCAAACAATTTCAGCGTCAGATACGCCGTCGTCGTCAGCCCCGGCACGCCGATGCGCTTGCCTTTCAAATCCTGCTGCCGCATCGACCGCGACGCTACGACGATCGGCCCGTAACCTTCGCCAAAGCTCGCGCCGCAATCGAGCAGCACATATTTGTCGCGTAGGGCTGGATAGGCCGCGAAGCTGATCGCCGTTACGTCGTACGTCTCTTTATGCGCGGCGTCGTTGAGCGACTGAATATCCGAAAGAATGTGCGTGTATTTGTATCCAGGCGTGGCGAGCTTGTGCGTCGCCAATGCATAAAACATGAATGCGTCGTCAGAATCGGGCGAGTGAGCGAGCTTGATTTCCATCGTTTGTTGCGCGGTCCTCGGGGTTGCCGTTGTGCCGGACATAGTGTTGCCCCTCTCTTCTCAGCAGCTGGGTCGCCGGCAGCCGTTCGGGTCCGACTCCGAGCAGCGGGACTAAGCCCAGGCAATGTCCTTCCCGAAACGTGTCCTCCGCTGGAGGCGTCAGGAAACCGAAGGTAGGCGCGAACGGCGCGTGCGCGTGGACAAATGATACGTCGCGGCTGGGCTGAATTTCCGCGCCATGAGACTAGCATATCGGGGAGCGAGGCAAAAGTCCCGCCGCGGAAGCGCGTTGATATCAGCGAGTTGGAAAAGCGCGCGCAAAAAAGCTCGGTCCGGCGCCGCGGAATTTAGAGCGCTGACACCATGTGCGCAATCGCATCGTCGAAGGTGACGTTGCCGTCCAGATAGGGCTGCCAAAAGCGCTCGAGCAATTTCAGATATTCGTCCCACCCGCGCTGATACAGCCGTTCGCGCACGGCGTAAGGCATGTACTCGCCGTTCGCATTGCCATCGATGCTTTTCATCACTGGCTTGATGACTTCGCCGGTCGTGTAAAAAACAAGCGCATGCCACAAATCGCGGGGGATTGCTTTGTCGCGCTGCCGGCATTCGCGATTGATCGCGAGCTGTACAGGCTCAGCGATGCCATTCGAAGCCTCGTGAAACAGCACCTCAAGCGCCGAGCTCCCCTGATTCCGCGGATCGGTGCTCGAAATGATCACGCGGAGCGGATCGAGCGTCGTATACGCGCCCGCATAATTCGCGTACGCCGACACATCCACGCGAATGCGCTGCTTGGGCCAGCGCGTCTGGTAAATGTCTGCAAGCCGCTGCGACAGTTCGACGCCTTTCTCACGCACCAACGGCGAGACGCTCGCAATCCATTTGCGGTTCGCTCGGTCATGTTCCGGCCACTCGTGCGCGCGATACACAACCGCTGCGGCATTTAGGACTTGCGTCAGCTTCGGCGGCAGTCCCGCATCGCATGTTTTCTTCTTCGCACCCGAAAGCTCGTCGCACTGCTCGAAATCGCCAAGCTGATTTTTCAGCAGGATCAGATCCGTGCTGAAGAGCAGATCTTTGTCGACGTAGTTCGCTGCGTAGTATGCGACCGCGTTGTCCCACGCTACCTCTTCGTTTGGCGTGCGCTTCGTCGCGCCGCCGGCGTTCGAAGGCAATCCTCGGCCATCACGCGAAGCCCGCGCCTGTCCATAAAGCGTGTGGTGCAGATTGATCCAGAATCCGCTGTGCAATTCGAAAATCGGCAGGTTGGCGTACTGCTCCTGCGGGCTCTGAGGCGTGCCGGCAGGCGCCGCCGAGGTCCTCGCCGGCAGCGACATCGCAAAGGTCACAAAAAGTGTTGCGCACCAAACCCGGCAGCGAAGGCCCATACGAAGTACTTTGATGTTATCTCCAATTTCAAGGGCTGCAAACTGCCGATATTTCTCACTCGGGTCATACGCTCACGTTTTTCGCCGCTTTTGCCAGCCATCGGTCCAGGATCGCCAGCGTCTTTTCTGGTAAATTCAATCCCCAATTCACGCCCATTCCCAGTCCCGGGCACATATACACAACACGTGCCGGCGCCTCGAAAATCTCGTCGCCGCTGCGAAGCAAAATCTTCACCTCCGCCCCGGGCGGCAGCGGCTGCAGGGTATCGATATAGCATCCGCTGCGGCTCACGTCCGAAGAGCGCGCGTTCAATACCATCGATGTCGCTGTTTCTGTGACGATTGCGACCAGCGTCAGCGCGTAGCGCGGCGAATCGCGCCGGTCGGTCATTACGTCGCTCATGGCAAACTCCTGATTCTTGTCGGTCTGCCGCGAGAGATGAAGCGCATCAGGTCGCGTCAGCGACGAGC
>JAFAZL010000785.1 GCA_019239815.1 Acidobacteriota bacterium | reverse complement strand
AATTTTCCGCTCATTTGACCGGCTCGGCTTGACCAAGATTCAGGCCGGCGTCTTTCCGCGGCTCAAAAAGTTCTGACGTCGCGTCAGGCGTTTTACGTATAATCCGCGCGATGCGAAAGCGCCTCTCCGCCCTAACGCTCTCTGTCGCTGTGTTAGCCATCTCCGCAGGGCCGCCGAACGCTCCCGGCGCCGACGTTTTCACGCCGCTGGCTGTCTCCGCTTTTACACCGCGGACGATCGCCTTTCCTGGCACGGACGGGCGCACGCACATCGTCTACGAACTGCTGTTGACCAACACCAACGTCACCCCTGCCACGCTCGAAAGCGTAAAAGTTCTCGACGCCGCAAATCCTACCAGCGCTCTCGATACCTACGACGCCAAGAAGCTTCTGGCAGCCCTGCGCACCATGGGAAATTCCCCCGCCGAGTCGCCGGCGATCGAGTTCAACAATTCGCGCCTCTTGATGATCAGTTTCGCCGTCGATCCCGGCGCTACGGTTCCCAAGAAATTGCTCCACAGCATCAAATTTCAAGGCGCGACGTCTCCGTCTCCGAAACCGGCCACGCCCGTTGATGTCATCTACACCGTCGCGCCCATCGAAGTTGAAACAAAGTTCCCGCACATCGGCGCGCCGCTATCGGGCGCAGGCTGGGTCGCAGTCAATGGTTGTTGCGAGATTGGCGTGCATCGCTCGAGCAGCATCGCGTGCAATGGGGACGTCTACCTCGCACAGCGATTCGCGATCGACTGGATGCAGCTCGACAAGGACGGCAAATTTGTCAACGGAGATGCGTCCGACGTACACACCTACGTTGACTATGACGCTCCGGTGCTTGCTGTAGCCGACGGCACCGTCGTCGGCATCGAGGATTCACTCGAAGATCAGAAACCCGGCAGCTTGCCCGACCCAGCAACAATCACGATCGAGAACGTCGATGGCAACCACATCGTTCTCGCTCTGGGTGGTGGCGTGTTTGCGTTCTACGCTCATCTGCAAAAGAATTCGATCACCGTCAAACTCGGCGACCGGGTCCGACGCGGTCAAGTTCTCGCGAAATTGGGCAACACGGGCAACAGTTCGGCGCCGCATCTGCACTTTCATCTTATGCAGAGCCCGTCGGTCCTCTGTTCGAATGGCATTCCGTATGCGATCGATACTTTCGATGCTGCTGGCAACATCAGCCACAATCCCGCCGCGGAACAGGAACTCACCGCCAATTTCAGTAAGTCTCTTCGTCCGGCGAGTAGCCGGCGCTACCAATATCCGCTCGACATGGAAATCGTGGACTTCGCCGCGCCGCACTGAGCCTTGCCACGCAATCTCCGTGTTCGTAAGCGTTGCGAATCCACTGAGGGCATCGTAAACTGGATACGTTGTTCGCAGTTCCTTCCGTGCTAAAAGGGCCTGTAGCTCAGGTGGCTAGAGCGCGCCCCTGATAAGGGCGAGGTCGGTAGTTCGAGTCTACCCAGGCCCACCAACCTTGATATGCAGAGTGGACCACCCTCGGCAGTTCCACTCTTGCCAACGCTCAGTTCAGATTTTCAGTCCGCGATAGTTGGCTTCGGTTGCAGACCGCTATACGGCTGCTTCTACCACAGTAGGCGGAGGCCCAACTGGACCTGGCGCGAGCTTGTCGCTGTTGATGTGATTACGCCGGCGGTTGGTGACGGGCCGCCGGTTGCCGCGGCGTAGACCACGGGATTGGGCGCGTTGAAATTGGTGTGGTTGAAGAGGTTGAAGATTTCGCCTCGGAACTGAAGACTGAGGCGCTCAGAGAGAACGAATTTTTTCGCCGCCGAAATGTCTGTTTCGACGATCGAAGGTCCAGGCAAAATATTGCGACCGGCGTTGCCGTATGTTCCGGGCAAAGGCTGGATGAAAGCCGCGGGATTGAAATACCGATTTGGATTGCCACTGACTAGCTGTCCATTGAAATCAGGATTGATCGATGGGCGGACAGGGTTGCGAGAGTCTCCGTCGTTAGACGGGTTGTAGGAAAGTTGTGGCGTAAACGGCAGACCTGATTGCAGAGTTTCGATTCCGCTGATTTGCCAGTCGCCGAAGACGTGGCGGACCCATGCGTTGCCATCGGAGCCGCGCCCAAAGGGAAGATCGTAAGTCGCGTTGATCACACCGGCGTGCCGAATATCAAACGAGGCCCGGGCATAATCGGCGCGAGGATCGAGCGGGTTGGCGATGAACGCGGGCGAGTTCGTGGCGACGCTGGTGTTGAGATTGTCGCCGTCATCGAGCGCCTTCGAAAAAGTGTAGACGCCGCGAAACTGCAGGCCGTGCGCTAAGCGCTGGCTGATGTCGGCTTCGAGTCCGTGATAGGAGCTGATTCCTTGCGAGAACCAGTGCGTTGTGTTGGAGACAGACGGATTCGCCAGAGGCGCGCCGGTCGGATAATAGAGCAATCCGGACGGGTAGCTCGCCGGGCAAGGTGATGCGGGGCAGATCGCGCCGATGGGTAGATTCGCATCGACTGAAAGTGTCTCGTGGTAGCCGTGAGAGCCGACGTAGCCGACGCTGACGGTCGTGTTAGGTGCGATCTGTTGTTCGACCTTTAGCGACCAGGACTCGACAGTCGGTGTTTGTAGGTCCGGCTGTACGCCACTGGGAATCACTTTCGCGCTCTTGTAGGTCGCGTCCGGAGCGATCGCCGAGAAGGAAATGCTCTTAGCCGCCGAAACTGTGTTGAAGGGGCCGTTCTGGTCGAGGCGATAACTGAGATTGTCGAGCAGAGCGTAGTAGGTGCCGAAGCCGCCGCGGATCAGGGTCTTTTTCGAGCCAACCGGTGACCACGCTAAGCCGAAGCGCGGAGCAGGAAGGAACTTGGCGTTGTTTTCGGAAAGTGCGGACGAGCCGACGACTGGATTCGTGAGGATTGTTCCGTTCACGTCGAAGGCATAGTTTGAAGCGCGGCCGGCAACTTCGTTCCATCCGTTTGTAGATTCCGCACGGAAGCCGATTCGAATTTCGAGCGACGGTTTTAAATGGATGGTGTCTTCGGCGTAAAACGCTCCCTGTAAGGAACGCCAGCCGAGCGGTGTGAAGCTTGGCGCAAATGTATATGTACTTACAGTTCCCTGAAGAAACGACTTCAGGTTCGTGAATGACGCCTGGCCATATTGGTCCTGAATGAGCGTGTCGTTGGCTTGGAGCCGCTGAATCCAAGCACCGAACGAGAGAAGATGACGGCCATGCGTAACCGTGACTTGATCGCTTCCAGTGAAGAGGTTGCGGACGGCGGTGAGATTGCTCCCGGCGTTCGTGCCGCCATTGGTGATCTGCGAGGCGCCGTTAAGCGTGGTGCCGCCGCCAACTACCAGGGCGCCGACAGGTTGATCGGCGTGAATCCAGCCCGGAAGATCGACAGTGGTTCCGCTATCGAAGAAGAACGCGCCGCGCGAAAAGCCGAATGTGGCGCGGTTGACCACGCTGGGAGAGAAGATGTGCGTCTCGGTGAGGCTGACGACTTGTTCGCGCAGCCGAGCGGTGATGAAGCTAATGGGATTGGAAGTTGGTGAGTGGCCGCCGCTGTCGTCTGCGGTGTAGACCGCGGACAGTGTGTCGTTTGTCGAGAAATTCTGATCGATGCGCGCGGTGCCAAAATCTTCACGAATGTGCTGGATGGGATTGCTGAAGGCCTCGGCAATACCGCTCGAAGTGCCGTCAGAGTTGAGCAATTCGGGACCATTCGCAACAGGCCAGAGAGCGAGCAGCGGCTGAATGCTTTTCACGGCTTTCGCGCGCGAGGCGTTATCTGGAACGAGCGTGAGATCGCTAACGCCCAAGGTTTGGCGGAACCCCTCGTAGTTCAAAAAGAAAAATGTCTTGTCTTTGATGATCGGGCCGCCGGCCGACGCGCCAAAGACGTTGCGCTCGAAGTGCGGGATGTCGCCGTGGTCGAAGAAGTTGCGGGCGTCGAGCGCGCTGTTGCGCAGGAATTCGTAAACCGAGCCATGAAATTGATTCGTGCCGTTCGCGGTGACGACGTTGACTTGTGCGCCGGGGCGCTTCCCGTATTCGGCGCCGTAGGTGTCTTTCACAACCGCGAACTCACGCACAGCGTCGACGCCGAGGAGCTGCCCGCTAAGCCCGCCGGGTGTGTTGTTGATTTCAGAGGCGCTGGTGAATTCGACTCCGTTGAGCAAGAACAGATTTTCCTGAGGTCGGCGGCCCGATACCGCGAACATGTTGCCGACTACGGAATTCGTGGTCCCGATGCCACCGGCGCGCTGCGACGTGTAGTTCACGATGCCGGGATTCAGGGTGAGCAGTTGGTCGTAGCTGCGACCGTTGAGTGGAAGGTCTTTGACCTGGCGCTCGCCGACTAGTCCGGAGATATCTTCGGTCGTGATCTGAATCACGCCGCTGTCCGCAGGGACTTCAACTGTTTGATGGACGTCGCCCACTTGAAGCGTGAGATCGACTTCTTCGCGCTGCCCGACAACGAGCGTGATGTTTGAGCGGCGATCAGCCTGAAAACCAGCTTTAGAAGCGGCGATTTCGTAGTGGCCAACATTCAAAGCGGTCGCGTTGAACTTTCCCGACTCATCGGTCACGAGGGAACGCGTGCTGCCGGTCTCCAGGTTTAAGACCGAAACTTGAGCGCCCGCTATGGCGGCGCCGGAGGAATCGCTGACCGTGCCCCACAGCGAGACTTCGCCTTGAGCGAGAACGGTGTCAGGCCTAATCGCTACGATAGAAATCAAGAAAATCAGAGACATGACAAACGCTTTTGAAACAGGGGCAATTCGCTGGGAAAAAC